>JBDKJJ010000105.1:0-2681 GCA_039796635.1 Bacteroidota bacterium | reverse complement strand
TAATTGTCCATTTTTATCAATGTCCACTTGAGCAATTTGTGCCTTCCAAAAAGACTCTTTTTCAATGAATTGAAGCATAGAAAATATCTCTTTGCCTTGCACATCTGTCAAAAAATAATCTCCTACAATGCCATTTGCTTTTTCTCCACTAATCAACAAAACTCTTGCAGTATATTTAGGAGATAACGGCATTAGTTGTCCATTTTCAGCTAAATATTGTCCTGCACCTTTAGGGCGAATTAGCCTTGCCAAAGGTCTATTTTGAATAATGTCTATCAGCAAATTACCTTTTAAATCTCGTGCTACCTGACATTCTGCTACAAAAGGCATTTGCTTTACTTTTTCTTCTACAGCCTTCAAATCTATCTCCGCTAAACTCCTGTTTATCAATAAACTATCATCTTTTAACAAGCCTAATACGTCTTCTTCAGTGATGAATGCTTGTTGAGAAACGTCATTGATTTGTACAATAATTTTATTCAAACTCCTATGATTCGCTTGATAAAATGCAAAACCTGCCAATAACAAAAACAAAGTGATTGCTACAGTAATTTTTATTTCTTTTTTAACTGCCATTGCTCACTCTTTGATGATAATTTAAATAAATGAATTTATAAAATTTTTGATTAAAATCCATTCTTTTAATTGAAAACTTTAATAAAAATTTTATTCACAAAACTAAGAATTTTATAGCAACTTTATTGAAATAATGATAATTTTATTGTTTTACAATGTTTTTTGTGTTACAAGGTCAGCTATAGGCTTAATGAATTGGTCTATATCACCTGCTCCTGTAGTTGCTAAAACATCTGTCTGATAATCAGTTAAAAATGATACCAAATTCTCTTTTTCTATCAAATATTTTTCCTCACAAGTTACCAAATCAAAAATCATTTTTGAACTTACATTTTCTATTGGTAGTTCTCTTGCAGGATAAATTGGCAATAAAATTACGCTGTCTGCCAATGATAGACTTTTTGCAAAATCTTGATAAAAATCTTTAGTTCGAGAAAACAAATGCGGTTGAAAAATAATCGTAAATTTCTGTTTTGGATATAAGGCTTTTACACCTTGAATAAACGCCGCCAATTCTGTTGGGTGATGCGCATAATCATCGATAAACACAAAATTTTCATCTCTCACAATATATTCAAACCTGCGTTTGACACCTCGAAAACTTGCTAAAGCACGTTTAATTTTTTCAGCATCTATACCTATTTCTAATGCAATCGCTGTAGCTACAGTCGCATTTTCTACATTATGAAAACCTGATGTAAGTAATTGAATATCTGCTATATAATGTTTTTTACTTACAAAATCGAATACAAATTGAGCATTTTCTATTCTAATATTTTTTGCTTGAAAATCTAAATCTTGATTTTGATAACCATAACTTTTAATGGATACACCATTCTCGATTTTGTCCAAATTATATAAACTTACTTTTTCATTCAAAAATAGCGTTCCATTAGGCAAAACTTGTTGAGCAAAGGCACTATAAGATTTTTTTACGTCATCAGCATCTCCATAAATATCTAAATGGTCAGCGTCTGTAGAAGTAATGACAGCAATAGTAGGAAATAATTGTAAAAATGAACGGTCAAATTCATCAGCTTCAACTACAGCCCAAGTATTTTTATCTAACTTGCTGTTTAACAATAAATTAGTTTCATAATTTTGCGTAATTCCGCCTAAAAATGCTGCACAATCTACACCTGAATCTTTGAGAATGTGTGCAGTCATCGAGGAAGTTGTCGTTTTTCCATGTGTGCCACCAATGGCTATAGAGTTCATGCCTTTAGTGATGATGCCCAACACTTCAGCACGTTTCTTGATATTAAATTTATTTTCTTGGAAAAATACTAATTCACGATGAGTTTTAGGTATAGCAGGCGTAAATACAATTAATACTTCCTCTGAATTTTTCTTATAACAATCTTCAATCAATGCAATGTTATCTTCATAATGAATTTGGATACCTTCAGCTTCGAGCTGTTTGGTCAAGGTTGTAGAAGTTTTATCATAACCTGCTACTTTTCTGTTGTTTGCATGAAACCAACGAGCCAACGCACTCATACCAATACCGCCAATACCTAAAAAATATACAAATTTAATCTTTTCTAAATCTTTGGACATTGCAAATAATGTTTTAAATTTTATAAACTTGATAATGAATTATTTAACCAATTTTAAAATTTCTTTAACTATAGTTTCATCAGCATTTAGTTGAGCAAAGGTTTTAATATTTTGCTTTAATTTTTGCTGTTGTGCTTCATCTTGAAGTAAAGCTAAAGCATTGTCTATCAATGTATTTTTAGCTTCTATATCTTTAACCAGCAATGCGGCATTTTGAGAAGTCAAGGCTAAAGCATTCTTCGTTTGATGGTCTTCTGCCACATTCGGCGAAGGCACTAAAATAGTAGGTTTTTCAGCCAAACAAAGCTCAGAAATTGACAAAGCACCTGCTCGACTAATTACTACATCTGCACAAGCGTATGCCAAGTTCATTTCATAAATAAAATCCTTGATAATCAAACCTTTATGAATATTTGCGAATGATTTTACTTTGTCAAAATAACCTTTTCCTGTTTGCCAAATGAGTTGAATATTTGCATTTTCTAACTTTTGCAAACCTGCTTGGACACTTTCATTGATGGTTTTTGCACCTAAGCTACCGCCCA
>JBDKJJ010000104.1:0-14933 GCA_039796635.1 Bacteroidota bacterium | reverse complement strand
AAGAAAAAATCACCTTCCAGTTTTCGTTGCCACAGCAAGCATTTAACCACCATGATTTGGCAAAAACAGAATTTTGTTTTTCGTTTAATAAGATATAATGTTCTTTATCTGTCATTAATCTTCTAATTCAATAAAATCAATTTTTCCCAATCCTTTTCTTACTAATTGAATTTTAGGTTGTGTACAATCTAACACGGTAGAAGCCGTATTACCACCTGTTCCACCATCTATCATTAAATCAACATGATGCTCATGCTGATGATAAATTTCTTCAGGGTCAGTAAAATAATCTAATACCACATCAGTATTATGAAGCGATGTAGATAGTATTGGTTGACCATGTTCAATTATTATTTGCCTGCAAATTTCATTATCAGGAATTCGAATGCCTATTTGCTTGCGCTTGTTCAACATCATTTTGGGTGTATTTTTTCCTGCATTCAAAATGAATGTATAAGGGCCAGGTAAACATTGTTTCATTAATCTGAACAATTGATTGTCAATGCTTGTAACATAATCTGATACTTGCGAAATATCAGCACAAATCAGCGTAAGCAATAAATTTTTACCCGGTTGTACTTGTTTTATTTTATAAATTTTTTCTAAGGCTTTATGATTGCCAATACTGCATCCTAATCCGTAAACAGTATCAGTTGGGTAGATAATGATTCCATCTTGTTGCAGGCATTCAGTTACCATTTTTATTTTTCGTGGCTCAGGATTTTGTGGATGAATTTGGAGAAACATATTGGCTTGGTTTATTTTTTCGGTAAATAAAAATTATCTCTGAATTCAGCCCATTGCTTTGTTTTATAAGCATCATCACCATAAAAATGCAAAACAGTGTTTAGCATTTTTGGCACTAAAAATCGTTGAACCACATCAAGGCGCTGCATTTTTTCATCTAACACAATTAATGAAGGTAATATTAATGAGCCGCCAGTAAGTGCTGGCGCTAATTCATTAATTGGCATATTAGTAATTGATTCTTTGTAATGATAAGTATAATTTAAAAATCTTATGGAATCTTTTTGTTGAGCATTAAAATCAATATAGTAGTAGTTTTTGTTAATGTAATCTGCTAATATTGAATCTGAAAGAACAGCTTTGTTCATTGTTCTACATGAGTTGCACCATTCTGTATTAATATTTACCAACCATTTTCTGGGTTCTTTTTGTGATAATTTTTCAGCTTGTTCAAAAGTGTATTTTTTTAACGGCGCTTTTTTATAGAGCTTACTTGTATCAACAAATGCTTTTTGAAAATATTCGTTAAAATCTTCAAATTGACAATTCATGTAAACTGTTTCTACAAAAAATATAAGTACGGGCTCAATTTGCTTTTCATCTAAATAACCTGGAATTGGTGCTTGGTTTTTTAAATCGTTGAATAAAACAACAGTTGTAGGATAGCTTTGGCGGTTGCCTAATAATTGATAAGCTAAATCATGAACTGGCCGAGGACCTGAACCACGATTTACATACATGGAATCTTTAAACCAAATGGTATCTTTAGTTTCAGCATTATATTTTACAGGATAAAAATAATTATTGATATACTCAGCAATGGCAGGATTGCTGTATGTGGTTTTCATCATTTTTTTACACCATCCACACCAATCGGTATAAATATCAATTAAAAATGGTTTAGGATTTTTTTTGTTCTCAGCAAATGCCGTTTTAAAATCCATCCATTTTACTAATGAGCTTGGCTCATTAGGTTCATTTATTGGATGCTGTTGAGCTGAAGCATTTTTAATAGTTAGGCTACCTAAAATTATGGCTATAAAAATAAATGCTCGAATGATGGTTTTACAATTCATAATAAGCAAAGTTGTTTTTTCAAGACTATAAAATGTATCTTAATCAATGTATTTTGGTATCAGTTGCTCTTCAATAAATTTATGAAAAGTATAAGGTTTTTGTTTTCGCCACTCAATTATTTCATCTTCATCATTGAACAAAATATAATTTTTAATACCTGCTTTTTGTTGTTCAGTTTGAACATGATTTCTGAAATTAATTCCTGCAATCCAACCACCATTATCTTTAATGTCATCGTACCACTCTTCATAGTAGCAATCATCGCTGTAATGAAAATTCAAAACATTTTCACCAATTAATACAAACTTGTAAATACCATTATTAATGAACGAATCAACAATATCACGTTTTAAAAACATAATATCATTTCCAATGCAATCGTTCCATTCACCAATAAATTCCATAATGGCAAATCCTTTTAAATAATCAGCATATAATACTTTCATGTATAAAGTTGCTGAACCAAAAAAATCCCATTGAGGATGAATATAATGATTGTAAATAGTATTTGAATATTCAAACTCACTATGCTCCCTGCCGTAAAAAGGGCTTTGTTCATCTTCCTCAGAAGTGTAAATATCTAACCAATTATAAAAAGGTTCAATGTTTTGCATAACAATTTTAAAGAGCAGCAAATGTAAAAAGCAAAATCGATTTACTTTAATTGAATCTTACCAATAGCAAGTGTTTAATTTTATTTTGATGTTAATTTAATTGTAGTAAATTTGTGGCTTAATCAATTTTAATATGGACATTAATAGTTTTGTAGCAAATTTTGCTGGTATCTTCGACGATACAGATTCTTCTTTAATTACAGCAACAACCAAATTTAGAGATTTAGAAGAATGGAATTCACTGGTAGCTTTGAGCCTTATTTCAATGGTTGATGACGAATACGATGTGAAATTAAAAGGAGAGGATATTCGTAGTTCAAATACTGTTGAAGAGATTTATAACAAGGTTGTTGCCAATAAAGCTTAATCAATAAATGGCTACGTTTACTATACCTAATGTTTCAATAAAAGGTGTTGCTTGTTGTGTGCCGCCAGCTATTGTGGAAAACTTGAAACACTCATTTTTTTCGCAAGAAGATATGGAAAAATTTGTTGACGCAACTGGCGTAAAGCAAAGAAGAAGAGTTGAAAAAAATGTTTGCACATCTGATTTATGTGTTAAAGCAGGTGAAGAACTTCTGAAAAGCATAAATTGGTCTCCATCAGATATTGAAGTTATTGTCTTAATTACTCAAAGTGCTGATTATTTGCTACCCATTTCAAGTGCATTAATTCAAAATCGTTTAGGCATAAGCACTAAATGTATTTGCATTGATATTCCATTAGGTTGTTCAGGATATGTGTATGGAATGTCAGTTCTTGGGGCTTTGATGAATAGCGGAAAATTTAAAAAAGGGTTGTTATTTGCTGGCGATACAAGTAGCAAATCAGTATCAAAAAAAGATAAAAGCACTGAGCCATTATTTGGTGATGCTGCTTCTGCTACTGCATTTGAATATAATGAAAACGCTGCTGAGATGAAATTCGATCTTGGTTCTGATGGCAGTGGTTACGAAGCAATTATAATCAAAGATGGTGGTTTTAGAAATCAAACAACCGTTGATTCATTTACAGAAAAAGAGTATCAAGAAGGAATCATTAGAAATGATTGTCAATTGGTTTTAGATGGAATGGAGGTGTTTTCGTTTGGTATTAGTCAAGCGCCAAAAACTGTAAATGCATTAGTAGATTTTTATCAAATAGATAAGTCAATAGTTGATTTTTATATATTCCATCAGGCAAACTTGATGATGAACAAAAAAATTGCTAAAAAATTAAAATTAGAAGACGAAAAAGTTCCGATTTCATTAGATGAATTTGGAAATACTTCATCAGCTTCAATACCAATGACAATTGTAACAAGATTGCAAAACCAAATTAACAATAAGTCCTCAAAATTAATTTTGTGTGGCTTTGGTGTAGGATTATCTTGGGGTACTGTATATTTGGAAACAACTAATGATTTTTCAATTGTGAATCTAGTTGAATATTAAATAATGAAAATTACATGAGTTTAAAAGCCGATTTGTATTGCAATAAAAAAATCTTTGAAGATGAAATTGATTTAATTTTTAAAGCGGATTGGATTTTTGCAGGGCTTACAACTCAGTTACAAAATCATTTAGATTTTCTTACTTTAGAAATTGGCAACCACCCTATAGTTGTGCAAAATAAACATGGTGAAATAAAAGCATTTCAGAATATTTGCACTCATAGGTTTAATAAAATTTTATCTACCCCACAAGGTAATGCCCCATTAACATGTGGCTACCATAATTGGAGTTTCAATGATGACGGATTTCCTCAAAATGCTTTTAATAGTAAAGAATTTAATTTTACCGAATCAGATAAAGATTGTTTGAAGTTAAAAAGATACAATCTGTCTATCGTGGGAAAATTTATTTTTATCAATCTTTCAGAAAGCACAAAAACAATTTCAGAACATTTAGGACATTGGCAATCTGAATTAGAATCAATTAGTAATAATATTGGCAATGAATATTATAATGGTTTTTTGCCACACAATTGCAATTGGAAATTGATGGTTGAAAATGTTTTAGAATGCTATCATTGTTCATCAGTGCATAACACAACTCTTTATGGCAAGTTTGGTATAGGGCATAAACGAATTGAAGATATTGAATATATAAACTCACACTCTAAATGTCATTTTCCAAAAAAAGAAAATTTTAATGCTGATATTGATCCTAAACAATTAAAACTACTTGCTTTTTTAGATGAAAGAGGCATGAAACATGAGTCTTTCTATCATTTTTATATTTATCCAAACTTATTTTTATCATCTACTGAAGGGAAGAGTTTTTATATTGGTCAACTATTACCAATTGATGAAAGTCATTCAAATTTAAAAATTCATTTTTATGAGCCTTTTTTAGAGAGTTCAAAAAATAAAGCTATTAGATCAATAATTGGTGAAGAGGTGGTAACCAAAAGCATTGAAATATTAAATGAAGACAAATTAATTCTTGAGCAAGTACAAAAAAATATGGTAGTAATGAAAAGCACAATCCCTTTTTTAAGTAAAGAGGAAGAAAGAATTGAAAATTTTCATTCTGCATATAAATCAAACATGAAAACACAATGAACCAATTTTTATTATCAGACAAAAAAATATTAGTAACTGGTGCTTCTTCAGGCATTGGATATACTACGTGCCTAACAATTGCTGAATTAGGAGGAGTTGTAATAGCAGTAGGGCGAAATGAAGAAAACCTAAAACAACTAATGACAAAGTTGAAAGGTGAAGGGCATAGCTATATTTCATGCGATTTAAGCAAAATGGAAAACATTCCTGCGTTAATCGAAGGAATTACTAATATTGATGGATTTGTGCATTCTGCTGGCATTGTTGAACTTGCCCCAGCAAAATTCTATAATGTTGATTTAATGGATAAAATTCGTTTAATTAACTATGATTCTCTTTTAATTCTAATGAATCAATTACTGAAAAAAAAGAAACTAAACAAAAATGGCTCTATTGTTTTGGTTTCTTCTATATCAGGATTATATGGCATGAAAGGAAATGGTATTTATGCAGGAACAAAAGCTGCATTAATAGGATTATCAAAAGTATTAGCTAATGAGTTAGCAGGACAAAAAATAAATGTAAACTGTGTTGCACCAGGAATGGTAAGAACTAAAATAACTGAAGCATCTATTGAAGATTTATCAAAAGAAGTGATTGAGTTAGATGAAAAAAAATATCCTTTAGGATATGGAGACCCTGAAGATGTAGCCAATTCAATCGTATTCTTACTTTCAAGTGCATCAAAATGGATAACAGGTCAAACACTTATTTTAGATGGCGGAAGAACAACTTCAATTTAATTCTAAATGGATGCATACTTAAAAGCTATTTCCTACTATCTTCCTGAACAAGTTTTAACCAACGAGGATATCAATAAATCTTTTCCTGAATGGTCAATTGATAAAATATCATCAAAAACAGGAATATACCAACGCCATATATCTGCTGAAGATGAGTTTACATCTGATATGGCAGTAAAAGTTGCTTTACAGCTCTTTCATGAACACTCCATCAAAGCATCTGATATTGACTTTGTTTTACTTTGCACACAAAGCCCTGATTATTTTTTACCAACTACGGCATGTATTTTACAAGATAGACTTGGAATTCCGACTTCGGCTGGAGCTTTGGATTATAATTTAGGTTGTAGTGGTTATGTGTATGGGTTAGCTCTTGCAAAAGGATTAATTTGCGGCGGAATGGCTAAAAACATTTTACTAATCACAAGTGAAACTTACACTAAATTTATTCATCCTAAAGATAAAAGTAATCGTACAATATTTGGTGATGCTGCATCGGCTAGTTTAATCACAGCCGAACCAACTAATTTTAAAATAAATGAATTTGTTTTTGGTACTGATGGAAAGGGGGCTGAAAATTTAATTGTGAAGTATGGTGCAACAAAATACCCTCATACCAAAAACACATCAAATGACAATACTGATGAATTTGGCAACGTATTTAATCATTCAAATTTATATATGAATGGAGCTGAAATTTTTAATTTTACATTAGGAGCAGTTCCAAAATTAGTAGAACAAACACTTCAAAAAAACAATGCTGCTTTAACTGATATTGATTTATTTATTTTCCATCAAGCTAATCAATATATGTTGAATCACTTAAGAAAAAAATTAGCCATACCTGAGGATAAATTTTATATCTACATGAAAAATTGTGGCAACACAGTTTCAGCTACAATTCCTATTGCACTTTATCATGCTAGCAATGATTTAAATATGCAACCTGGGCAAAAAATTTTATTGGCTGGATTTGGTGTAGGTTATTCATGGGCAGGTACAACTTTGTCGAAAATATAATTGTTTAATAAATATAAGATGATAAAAACACAATCTTTTAAAATAAGCTCAATACTTTCCCTAAACCAAAATATTCAAATAATAGGAAGCAGTGAAGCAGAAATTGATAACGTTATTTCCATTACCGATGTAACAGAACAAATTAACTTTTCAAATTCATTATCATGGATAAATGATAAAAATGCTACTTCTTTCAAAATTAAATGTAAAATTGGGTTGTTGATTTGCACAGAGTCTTCGTATCAAAAAATCAAGAATATTATTGAAGCTAATTTTATAATTACTCAAAAGCCTCGGCAATTTTTTCAACAAATTTTGGAAAGCAAATTCAAAAAACAATTTGAAAACAAAATAGAGCCTACATCTGTAGTTCACCCAACAGCTGTTTTACCAAAAAATTGTTACATAGGACATTATACTGTTATTGAAGAAGGAGTTGTAATTGGCGAAAACACTTATATAGGACATCACAATTCAATTTTAGCACGTACTATGATAGGTGCGAATGTTCACATTGGAAATAATAACTCTATAGGTCATGATGGTTATGGATATGAAAAGAATGATAATGGTGATTGGCAACACATGCCTCATCTTGGCAATGTCATCATTCAAGATAATGTTTCATTGCATAGTTTTATAGCAATTGATAAAGGGGTATTAGGTAGCACTTTGATTGGGTACAATTCTAAAATAGATAATCACGTACATATATCTCATAATGTACAAATTGGTAAAAATTGCATCTTACTTCAAGCAGCTGTAATTGGTGGTAGTGCAATAATAGGAGATGATTGTTGGATTGGGCATTCAGTTGCAATCATAAATAAAGCTACTATTGGTAAAAATTGTTTTTTTGCAGGCAAAGCCCTAATATTAAAAAGCATGCCTGATGGAAGTAAATATAGTGGCCCTGCTGCTACTAAACTTGATTTTTAGATGTTTACGCCGTACAATGAAAAAAATACTAATTCTTGCCTATGATTTTCCGCCGCTAAATAGTGTAGCTGCCGAACGACCTTATTTTTGGATGAATAATTTCAAGAAAAATGGCTTTTATCCAATCGTTATCACAAGAGCTTGGAATGGGTCAATAACTTCTATGATAGAAAAAGATGAGGTTGGAAATGATTGCCCTGAACAGCACAATGTAACAGATGATTACACTTTAATAGCAGTTAAACAAAAAGTTTATTTCAAATACTTTTTATTAAAAACACTTCGCCTTAATTCACTTCCGTTTTTTAGTAAAATGCTTACCCTATTTGAACTTCTAACAAGGTTTCGTTTCTTTTTATTTGACGATAAAAAAATAATTTATAATGCTGCTAAACATTATTTAAAAGATAATAAAGTAGATGTAATCATAGCATCAGGCGAACCTTTTTTGTTATTTAAATATGCTTCAATACTATCAGCTCAGTTTAATGTTCCGTGGGTTGCTGATTATAGAGATGGTTGGAGTACAAATCACAAAATTGACAAAAGTGCCTTGGAAACATTCATCAGAAAGAGAGATGGTAAATCTGAAAAAAGAATTGTAAGCACAGCTTCATTATTTACTACCACTAATAAATTTCTGGAACAAGAAATTCATGAACTTACTAAAGTAAATGGATTTGTTTTTTATAACGGCGTTGACCTTAAAGAGTTAAATAATTTGAAATCGGATACACCATCAAAAAAATTTATTGTAAACTATGGTGGTACAATTTACGATGCAAACTACGTTGATATTTTCATTGAAGGTTTCAAATTGTTTTATGCAAAATACGGCTTGAATACTGATTTTGAATTTGAATTTTATGGAATCAATTATTCAAAAAATGAAGCCGTTGAAAAAATAAATTTGATACAATCACAGTTTTCTGAAAAGATTAAAATTTACCCCCGAGTAAGTAAGGATAAACTTTTGGAGGCAATGAAAAACGCTTCAGTATATCTTGATTTTATTTATGGCTCTCCAGCAAAAGGCACTGGGACAAAAGCTTTTTTATATATGGCTACAAAAAAGCCCAACATCATTATACCATTGGTGAAAACTAAGGAATCATATATTTTTCAAGATAGAGATATCAGAACAATAGTGCTAAGCGGACAAGAGTTTTGTGATGTGTTGGAAACGTATTATTTGTTATTCAGAGATGGGAAAAGCCTTGAAACATCAATCACTGATGATGAAATTTATAGCATTTCAAGAGATAAAAGCTTGGCAGATTTTTCAGCTCATTTATCCCAATTGATTAGTAAAAATTAACTGATTTTTATTTTTTTCAAAATCTTATCACCACCATTTTGCAATAATTTTTCAGCAGCTATTTTACCTGCTTCTGCAAAATCTGACTTTTCAAAAGTCATTTCTATTTCAACTTTTTCAACTCCGTCAATAGTTAAAATATTTCCTTTGAAATTCATCGTTTCATTAGCAACAAAAGTTGCTAAAGCGGCTATTGGCATTGAACATCCTCCCATTAATGTTCGCAAAAATTGTCTTTCAGCCATAACGCAATTTGCTGTGTTTTCATCATGAAAATGCTTGCAATAATTTATGGTTTCTATATCATCTTCACGGCAAACTACAGCTATTGCACCTTGCGCTGGGGCAGGCAGCATCCAATCTAACTGAATATGATGTGGAATTTGTAAAGCTATGCGTTCAACGCCAGCAGCGGCAAATAAAGCACCAGCCCAATGTTGGTTGCTTTGTAGTTTTTGTAATCGAGTATTTATATTTCCTCTGAGTAGTTCGAATGTGTGATTTGGATAACAATTTAGCCATTGAGCTTTACGGCGTAAGCTGCTTGTGGCAACCACCAAGGGTTGATTAAAATCAATTTTATCATCTTTCACTACCATCCAATCTGAATAGTTAGCTCGTGGTAAAATAGATGCAATCATAAGCCCATTAGGCAATTGAGTAGGCACATCTTTTAATGAATGTACTGCTACATCAATTTTTTTATTCAACAAAGCTATATCTAATGTTTTTGTAAAAATGCCTTGAACGCCCATTTCATATAATGGTGAAACCAAATTGATATCGCCTTCACTTTTTATTTCTATCAATTCAGTGTTAGCAATTGTACTAATTTTTTGTTGAATTAATTTTGCTTGCCATAAAGCCAATTGACTATCACGAGTGCCTATTTTAACGCTTGGTTTCAACTAAAATGGAATGATTGATTTTAATAAAATGCTGAATGGCATTTTCAATATTTATATCTGACGAAGGTTTTAATTTAATATCTTGAACTAATTGATTGATGGCAACATTAATCATTTTGTTTCGCTTTGCAACTTCCATATCCATCAAATGCGGACATTGATTCATGATATGCAAAATCGAATTTTTTAACTGCAATATTTTATCTCGGTTCAAATACACCATTAACCATTGCTCAAATTCCTGAATATTTTTGCTAACAATTTCTTCAGCTAAAGGCAAAAAGAATTTTCGTTTTTCAAGTGTTTTGTTCAACAATGCTGATATGTCATCCAATCTCATCACCTCTACATCAAACTCCTTTTCTATTGTTGGTGCAATGCTTTGAGGCACACATAAATCTAACATTAATTCAATATTTCCCTTCTCAAAATTTTGAGAGGTGAATAAATGTTCGTTAGGTGCTGCACATATCAATACGGCTGTAAATTTTTTTGATTGTTCAACCACTGATTGATAAGGAATGGTTGAGTAACCTAACTCGGCAGCTAATTTTTCAGCTTTTGAACTAGTTCTGTTTGATAATACAACCGATGCATTTGGTAAATAGTTTTTAATATTTTTGGCTACGTTTTTTCCAAAAGTTCCTGTTCCCACAACTAAAACATGAAATACATTATTGCCATAATGATTCATTAATTTTTCAACGGCTGCAAATGAAACTGAAACTGTTCCTTTACTTAAATCAGTATTTGTTTTTATTTCTTTTGATGATTGAACACAAGTATTAGTAAGCCTTTCAAAATAAGGGCTCATCAAATTATTACGTTTAGCATTTTTGCAGGCAGTTTTAAATTGGCCTAAAACTTCATAATCACCTAATATTTGTGAATCTAAACCGGCAGCTACTGAAAAAATATGTTCAAAAGCTTCGTTGCCTTGTTTTAAAAATTGTTGCTGATTAAATGTATCAACAGGCTGATTCACTACTTCACACAAAATTTCTTTAGCAATTTGAGGTTCACCAATACCGTACATTTCAGTTCTGTTGCAAGTATGCAATAAAATAAAATCATTGAATCCTGCCTTGCTTGCCATTTGTAAACATTGAATTTGTTGCTCTTCATTCAATGAAAAATCGCTTCTGATTTCAAGGTCAGAATTTTTAAAATTAATGCCAATAGCAAAATATTGTGATAAGCTAAAATCGAAATCTTTTTTCAACTCAATGGTGTTTTCTTTTTGCGTAGCAAATGTATAACATACAAGGCAAAATTTTTTATGATTTATGTTAGTATTTGAATTAAAAATGAAAGAATTATGTTAAAAAATTTATTAGAAGCATATATACTTTATTCAGGTTTGTATTACTTTCGATAAAAAAATATTTGTCGTTTTTTAACTCCATAGTATCCTGGTTTTTCAAACAACGAATTGACCAAATTCAATTGTTTATTGATGAACCTATTGATTGTCAAGAGCAGGTTTTTGGCAACTTAATTTCGTTAGCATCATCAACTGAGTGGGGCGAAAAGTTTGGATATGATGATATGGAATCAATTCAAGATTTTAAGAACAGAGTTCCGTTGCAAGATTATGAATCCTTAAAACCCTATATTCAACGCAATATGCAAGGCGAACAAAATTTGCTTTGGCATAGTGATATTTTTTGGTTTGCTAAATCAAGTGGTACTACAAGTGATAAAAGTAAATTTATTCCTATCAGTCAAGAGTCGTTAGATGATATGCATTATAAAGGCGGAAAAGATATGCTCACTATCTATTGCGCCAACCATTCTGAAACAAATATTTTTAACGGAAAAGGTTTAGTGATGGGGGGCAGCCATCAAATGAATCCTCTCAACGCCACTGCAAGTTTTGGTGATTTATCAGCCGTATTGATGCAAAATATGCCATGGTTAGGTAGCGCCATTCGTACGCCTGATTTAGATGTAGCATTGATGAATGATTGGGAAAAAAAGCTTGACAAAATGATTGAAACCACATTGAAGCAAGATGTAACACATATTGCAGGTGTGCCTACTTGGACATTGGTTTTGATTCAAGAAATTTTAAAAAGAACGGGCAAAAAAAACTTGTTGGAAGTTTGGCCAAATTTTGAATTATACATTCATGGTGGTGTTAGTTTCACTCCGTACCAAAATCAATTTAAAAAATTAATTGTAGGAAATAATGTAAACTATTATCAAACCTACAATGCAAGTGAAGGCTTCTTCGGTATTCAGTTTGAGCCTAATGCTGATGATATGTTGTTGATGCTTGATTATGGAATTTTTTATGAATTTATTCCATCTGAAAAAATGGATGATGAAAACCCTGAAACAATTCAATTGCAGGATGTTGAGTTGGGGAAAGTTTATGCTGTAGTGATAAGCACCAATGGTGGTTTATGGCGATATAAATTGGGCGATACCATTACTTTCACTTCTTTACATCCGTTTAAAATAAAAGTAGCAGGGCGTACTAAAAATTTTATCAATGCTTTTGGTGAAGAGTTAATGGTTCATAATGCTGATGAAGCCTTGGCAAAGGCTTGTAGCCTAACAAGTTCAATAATAAGAGATTATACAGCAGCTCCGATTTTTTTAACCACTGAAAGCAAAGGTGGGCATGAATGGTTGATTGAATTTGAAAAAGAGCCACAAGATGTACAACAATTTATAAGTTTTGTAGATGCTTTTTTAAAAGAAACAAATTCAGATTATGAAGCTAAAAGGCAAAAAGATATTGCCTTACAAATGCCTACCATAAAGTCATTGCCGCCTGATACATTTTATAATTGGTTAAAGCAAAAAGGCAAAATTGGAGGGCAACATAAAGTACCACGATTAAGCAATGACCGTAAAATTGTAGATGAAATTTTGAAAATGCTTTAGCTCTAAATTTTTCCTGCTACTTGCAATGCAGAAAGCGTTGGCTCCGATGCACCATCTTTATTTTCAATAGTTACTGCAAAAGATTCGGGTAAATCAACTGAGGCAAATTCTTGCAATCCTTGATTATACATTTCTTGTTTAAACAACCCAACACTAACTGGTTTACCATTTTTCATTGCCCACAATTGATATGTTTTCCCTTCACCAGGATTTGCTAATCCGCAATTATCTACAAATAATTTATGCGTAACAGGATTCCAATATACACAAGCCATTTCGTGAGATGATGATGCTACGGGCATTAGCATTACTTTTTTATAATCATGCGAACGATAAACTTCCATGTCAGCCGCAGCTTTATTAGCTGCTTGTTGTAAAAATGAAACTCTTGTTTCCAAGTTTTCATTATCTAATTCAATTTGAGTTTTAGCAGCTTTTAATTCATTTTTTTGTTTGCCTAACATTGAAATTATAAACCCTGAACCTATCAATAATACTAACATGGCAGCCGCAGCCCAATTTATAAAATTTGATTTTTTGGGTAATTGAATTACTGGCGTTTGATGTTTTTGCTGAACAGCCCCAACTGCTTTATAAATTTTATTTTTTGCTTCTTCTGAAATTTCGTTTCCTTCATTCTCAAGTGCTGCAATTAATGCTTGTTCAATTTTATTTATTTCATCTTTTACTTCACTAAATTGCATAGCAGCTTCGGCTATAAGCTTGCTATCAGCTTCGTTTAACGAACCTGAAACATATAGTTCCAACATTCCGCTATGTATTAATTCTTGTGGTGTCATTTGTTTTTCAACTATTATTTTAATGGTTGAATATTTTTCGTAATTCTGTTAAAGCTGCTCTGCATCTTGTTTTTACGGTACCTAAAGGCATTTGCAAATGCTCGGCTGCATCATTTTGTGTAAAGCCTTTGTAATAAATCAAATCAATTATTTCTCTGTATTCAGGCTTTAAATCATTCGTCAATTTTTTCAAACCAATATGTTCAGGCTTGAATTCAGTTTCAATTTTATTAAAAACACTTACGTTGTTTTCAATACTTTGGTTCTGTAAGTTGTTTTTAAAAAGCTTGCTTCTAGTTTTATCAATGGCTTGATTGCGGCATATATTCAGCATCCAAGTAAATAATGTTCCTTTTGATGAATCATATTGCTCAACGCTTTTCCAGATTTTCACAAAAGCTTCTTGCAATACATCTTCACTTTGTTCTTGGTTTTGTAGTATTTGAAAAACTACTGTAAATAATGCTTTTGAATAATTAGTGTACAAATAATTAAAAGCATCATTACTACGTGCTTTTAATTGATTAATTAATTCTTGCTCAGGAATATGTATTTTTTGAGTACTCAAAATTTTGGTGATTAAAAACCAACAATACCTACTCCAATATTAAAAGGATGATATTGTAACCCTTTGCCTGTAGCTACATAGTTGCTCAAGCTATAATTTGCCATGATATAAATCCAATCATAACCAATGGTGAATGATGCATCAACTCTGTATTTATTGGTATTTGGAATATTAAAAGTTTTGATTTTTTCAGATACACCTGCTGCATTATTACCTTTGTATTTAGTATGGCTATTCATCAACATATTAAATCTTATTCCTGCTGAAATCTTCCACATTTTGCCATACTTATCGGCTTTTGAATTGTAGTTTAAGGTTAATGGCGCTACAATGTATCCATAGGTTTGTTTGTTCATTTTGTAGCTTGTACTTGCCGGAATTGGTGATAAATAAAGTTTGCTTGCCGTATCTAATTTTGGTTTTGCATTCAAATAAATATTATCAACTGATACGCCAATACCAGGAGTAAAAGTAAATTTCGATTTTCCTATTTGCATTGGGTAGCTTAAATAGGTGGCAAAGGTGTGTGATAATGGTTTTATTTTTACACTATCAGGTTTATCAAGCAATGTTAACCAAGATGCTTCAAAATGGAAATAATCCATTTTTTTATAAGTGTTAGGCTTGGGTGCTGAGGGGTTGGTTGAATTTTCTTGAGCTAATACTGAAAACAATGTACTGAAGTAAAGCGCCGCTGCAATGCTGATTTTTAACATGAAAATTATTTTAAACTATATTGATTTTATTTCTTGAAACACA
>JBDKJJ010000103.1:0-47823 GCA_039796635.1 Bacteroidota bacterium | reverse complement strand
CATTTCTAACAATTCTTGCATAATAGTTGGCGGTGAAAAATGATGTTTGCCAGTTAAAAGTCCGTTTCTGTTCACCACTCTATGCGCAGGTACAGGCGGAATGGCTGTGTGAGCTACATTCATTGCATATCCAACCGTTCGGGCTGATAATCGTGTGCCTAAAACTTCAGCAATTGCACCGTATGATGTTACTTTTCCTTTCGGAATTTTACGAACAACTTCATACACTTTTTCAAAAAATTCACCTTCTCCTTTTTTTCGTTCACGTCTTAAAATAGCTGGTTTCATGATGGTTGAAATTGCATTTTTACATACTTTATTTTTTTGCCTATTTGCAAATGTTTTTGTTCATAGTAAGTTTTTATTTGCAAAGCTTCATTTACGGCTTTTCCATCGTTATATATATCATTTCTGCTTTCTTGCAATTTAAATCTGCTTACATCGCAAGGGTATTTTTCAATAGCTTCTTTTCCTTCTAAAACATCTAATGTGTATTGAAACAAAGTATCATCATCAGTTTTCAAATTAATGGTAGAGCCTGGTTTTAATATTTTTGAATAAATTTCAAGATACCGAGGTGAGGTAAGCCTTTTTTGTGCTTTAGTAGTTGATAAAAAAGGGTCACTGAAGGTTATCCAAATTTCTTCTACTTCGCCTTCGGCAAAAAATTCATGCAACCATTCAATATATGTTCTTAAAAAAGCAACATGATTCATGTTTTGTTCAATAGCTGTTTTAGCACCTTTCCAAATTCTATTGCCTTTCATATCAATACCAATATAATTTTTGTTTGGATTGATTTGCGCTAACCCTAAAGCGTATTCGCCTTTACCACAAGCCAACTCAAGTACAATAGGGTTGTGGTTTTTAAAATAATCAGTAGCCCATTTTCCTTTGTGAGTAAAATTGATTTTGTTGGTTAACCCAAATTGCATCACATTTTTAAATGTTTCTAACTCAGCAAATCTTTTCAGTTTGTGTTTTCCCATTTTTATTTTTTCTTCAATCCTATTTCAATTAATCTTTCGTCTAAATATTCGCCAGCTGAGATAGGTTCGTATTGAATTTTGTTATCATCAGTGATGCATGAAGCCAAACAATCTAATCGCATATCGCTTCGTGGGTGCAAAAAGAACGGCATTGAAAAACGTGATGTATGCCATAATTCACGAGGCGGATTTACTACACGATGTGTAGTACTGCGTAATCTATTATTAGTTAATCGTTGCAACATATCGCCTACATTAACCACAATTTGATCAGGTGATGAGCGAACTGCCAACCATTGTCCATCATGCCTTAACACTTCTAATCCATCAGCTGATGCACCTACTAATAAAGTTATTAAATTAATATCTTCATGTTGCTCAGCTCTGATGGCACTTGCAGGCTCATTAGTTATTGGCGGATAATGAATAGCTCGTAAAATGCTATTGCCATTATGAATGTGTGGTTCAAAATAATTTTCATCTAATCCTAAAAATAATGCAATAGCTTTTAATAAAGCACTTCCACTTTTTTCAAAAGCCCTATAAGCCTCAAAAAAAGCTTTATTCATTTGTTCTAAATCACTATCATTTACATTGTCAGGATATTCGCTTTTAATAGCATCACCATCTTGAACGGTTTGCCCGAATTGATAAAATTCTTTCAAATCAGCCACAATACTTTGTTTTGCTTTTTCTTTACCAAATGAAGTGTAGCCCCTTTGCCCGGCCAATCCTTCAATTTCATATTGTTGTTTTTTATCATCAGGCATTGAGAAAAATCGCTTAGCTTCTTCATATAATTTGCTAATAGTATTGTTGCTGATGCCATGATTAACAACAGCCACAAATCCAATTTCGCTATAAGCTTTTCCTAAATCAGCAACAAATTTTTTTCTTTCTGAATCGTTGCCTGATAAAAAATCAGCAAGATTTACAACTGGTATAGAGTTAATCATAATTGTATTTTTTGCAATTAATAAAAAGTAAAGATAAAAACCATTTCATTTGCTTTTACGTTTATGTTGTTTAAATAATTAAAAATGATGTACAGTTTTAAATCAATAACATTAGGTTGTGTACTTTTGTCAAGCATATTTTTTTTAAAAGCTTGTGCTCAAAGTAATAATCATCACTCAAAACCAATATCAACTAAAATGGATAAAATGCAACAGTACGCCGCCGATAAACACTTATCAATAGCCACTTTTGGCGCAGGGTGTTTTTGGTGTGTTGAAACACAATTAATGCAATTGCAAGGCGTTGATACCGTAATTTCAGGTTATAGTGGCGGTCAAGTTGAAAACCCAACTTATAAAGATGTGTGTACTGGCACAACAGGTCATGCTGAAGTATGTCAGGTTTATTTTGATTCAACAAAAATTTCGTTTGCTGAATTGTTGAAAGCATTTTTTGTAACTCATGATCCTACTCAATTGAACCAACAAGGAAACGATGTAGGAACGCAATATAGGTCAGCTATTTTTTATCATAATGAATTTCAAAAAAGTGAATCTTTAAAAATAATTGCTGAATTAAATGCTGAAAAAGCCTATGAACATCCTATTGTAACTGAGGTTTCAGCGTTTTCAAAATTTTATCCTGCTGAAGATTATCATCAAAACTATTTCAATCTAAATTCTGATCAGGCTTATTGTGCCTATGTAATAAAACCTAAAAAAGACAAATTTGAAAAGGTTTTTAAAAATAGATTAAAGCATTGATGTGGTAATTTTTAGATGAAAAATTAGTACACTTTTATTGAGATAGGTAAAAAGTAATTTTGCTATAATTTGATAACCCTATTAAAAGAAAATTACATTTGCATCGTTAAATCATTTAGATGAATTCAGATATTAAAAAATACATTAAGTACTTCTGGTTTAGTTATTTAGGAGCTATTGCCCTTTTTGCATTCATCATATTATTGGTAAGTTTAGGTTTATTCGGTAAAATGCCTGATTGGCAAGAAATAGAAAATCCTAAAAGTGCATTAGCTACCGAAGTAATTTCGACTGATGGGTTTACATTGGGCAGATATTATCTAGATGAAAACCGTACAACTGCTTCATTAAATGAACTAAACGACAATATAAAAAATGCATTAAAAGCAACTGAAGATGAACGTTTTGAAGAACATAGCGGTATTGACGTGATTGCCTTATTCAGGGCTGCAAAAGGTTTGGGAAGCGATGGTGGAGCAAGTACCCTAACTCAGCAATTAGCAAAAAATTTATTCAAACGATCAAAAAGCAAATGGTTATTACCATTTGATAAACTAAGAGAATGGATTATAGCCATTAGGTTAGAACGAAAATATACAAAAATTGAAATTCTAAGTTTGTATTTAAATACTGTTTCGTTCAGTGAAAATGCGTATGGCATTAAAACAGCAGCTCAAACATTTTTCAGTAAGCCCGTTGATTCATTAAAAGTTGAAGAAGCGGCTGTGTTAATTGGAATGTTAAAATCGCCTTCAAAATATAATCCGAGAACACATATGGATTATGCTTTAAATAGAAGAAATACTGTATTACAACAAATGTTGAAGTACAATTACTTGAAACAAACTGATTATGATAAATTAAAAGAAAAACCCATTAACCTTAAATATAACAAATCAACCCATAATGAAGGCTTAGCCACTTATTTCAGAGAATATTTAAGGTTAGATTTGCAAAAATGGATTAAAGAAAATCCAAAATCAGATGGTAGTTATTATGATATCTACAAAGATGGACTTAAAGTATATACTACCCTTAATAGTAAAATGCAGAAATATGCTGAAGAAGCAGTAACCAAGCATTTAAGTGAACATCAAAAATTATTTACTGCACAATTCCGAAACAAAGATCCATTTGAAGGCCATGAACGTGAATTTATGGTAGCTTTAAAATCAAGTGATAGATACAGAGCTTTGAAAGAACAAGGGTTATCAGAAGCAGAAATCAAATCAGATTTTCAACGCCACATTAAAATGAAAGTGTTTACTTGGGCTGGTGAACGTGATACAATTATGAGTCCGTGGGATTCAATTATTTACCATCGAATATTTTTACAAACAGGATTCATGGTGATGGATGCTAAAACTGGTGAAATAAGAGCATGGGTTGGTGGTATCAACCATAAATATTTTCAGCTTGACCATGTAAATATTAATACCAAAAGGCAAATTGGCTCAACCTTCAAACCGTTTGTGTACACTGTTGCTATTGATAACGGTTGGTCACCTTGTATGTCAGTACCCAATCAGCAGGTTGTTTTTACAGCTTATAATAATTGGACACCCAAAAATTCAGATGGAAAATATGGTGGTAGCCAAACTTTGATGACTGGCTTAGCACGATCAACAAATTGTATAACAGCTTATTTAATGAAACAAATTGGTCCAAGGCCTGTTGTTGAAATGGCTCATAAAATGGGAATATCGTCAAACATTGATCCTTTTCCAAGTATTTGCTTAGGAACACCTGATATTTCGGTATTTGAAATGGTAGGTGCTTATAGCACTTTTGCCAATAAAGGTTTTACGTCAAAACCAATTTACATTACCCGAATTGAAGATAAATATGGTAATGTGATAAAAGAATTTGTACCTCAACAAACTGAAGTAATCAGCGATCAAACTGCTTTTGTGATGAGCAAAATGTTGCAAGGTGTTGTGCAAAGAGGTACGGCTATGAGGTTAAATAGTTACGGACTTACTTGTGCTTTAGCTGGTAAAACAGGCACCACAAATGGCCACACAGATGCATGGTTTATGGGTATGACGCCTGAATTGATTGGTGGTGTTTGGGTTGGATGCGATGATCCATTTTTGCATTTTTATAGTATGGCTTATGGTCAAGGTGCTTCATCAGCTTTGCCAATTTGGGGCAACTTCTTTAAAAAAGCTTATGCTGATAAATCATTAAAGTTAGATCCTGATGCATCATTTCCTGAACCCGAACATGAGCTAACAATTGAAATGGATTGTAGTAATTACAAAGGCGGCGTTTCAACCAAACCAACATCTGAAGGTGGTGGAACCAAAAGTGGCGGCGGCGGAAGCAATAGCGGCGATGATTACAATGGGGAGGAATATTAAATACTAATTACCATCAAAGCACATTACTTCTTTCAATGATTTAAAACATTGAATATTTTTCAATGGGCTTTTAGCCAAATGGAAAGATTGAACACCTGCTACTTTTATTTTTATTCCCAAATTATTTTTAGCAATTGTGCTAATATGTTGGCAGCTATTCTTAATATGGAGTGAAGATGTTAAAACAGTTAAAATGTAATCAGGTTCATATACATCAATTACGGGCTGAATATCAACATGTGGTACATTAGCACCTAAATAGATAATACGATGATGATGAATTTTAAGATGGTAAGCAAAAAACAATAACGATAATTCATGTAATTCATGCTGAGGTAAATACATCAAAATCTTTTTTGATTTAGCTGTGTATTCACACACCTGACCATCAATGGCTACGATTATTTTTTGGCGGATAAGGTTTGAAATAAAATGTTCCTGAGCTGGATTGATATTGCCAGTCATCCAAAGCAAACCAATTTTTTCTAAAAAAGGATAAATAATTTCAAGCATTACTTCTTTAAAACCATGCTTTAAAATTGCTGAATTGATAATTTTTTCAAATCCTTGTTCATCAAATGATACCATGCTTTTAGCCAATTGGTCAACAATGATTTGATGCGTACAACAAGTAGTTTCAATCTCATTTACTTTATCCTTCAAACCATTTTTACATAAACAAGCAATTTTTGAAATCTTCACACCATTTCTATTCAATAATGAAATGTTCATTAGTTGCTTCAAATCATCATCCGTGTAAAATCTGATTTTTGTGTCAGTTCGTTTCGGCTTTAGTAAACCATAACGCTGCTCCCACACACGGATTGTATGAGGCTTTATTCCACTTAATCGTGATAGTTCACTTATTGAATATTTTATGGTATTTACTTTATTCACTCATGGCTAAACAATACAAATTAAAAAAAGTTTAAAAATTTTTTACTGAAAATATAGAATAAATATTTGTTTATACAACTATTTATTGTTTAACTTTGCGCCATTAAATATTAAACAAAATGATAGCAACTATAAACAACTTTCAGCAAGATATAATTAAAATATCATCGGCTATGCGTCCGTTTGCATATTCACTTACAAAAGACATGGATGATGCTAAAGACTTGGTACAAGAAACCATTTTCAAAGCATTAAAGTACAAGGATAAATTTTCAGAAGGAACTAATATTAAGGCTTGGCTTTATACTATTATGCGAAATATTTTTATCAACAATTATAGAAGAAAAGTTAAACAAAATACTTTTATTGATTCAAGCGATAATCAATTTTTAATAAATTCAACACCAATTACTATTCGTAACCAAGGAGAAAATAATATGATGATGAAGGATATTTCAAATGCTATTGATGGATTGAAGCCAGATGTGAAAATGCCATTTATGATGCATTTTGAAGGGTTTAAATATCAAGAAATTGCGGAAGAATTAGCTTTGCCTTTAGGAACTGTAAAAAGCAGAATTTTTATTGCCCGAAAAGAGCTTCAAGAAAATTTAAATATTTATGCTAACTAAAATTAGGCATAAACATAAAAAAGCGATTAGATATTTCTAATCGCTTTTTTTATGAAGTAATTTTTTTCAACCCATTCCTTCCAAAAATATTTCCAGCAAATAACAACAAATTATAAACGCAATCTTCAATTGGAATTGTGGTTAATCGAATACCTAAATTTTCAGCATCATTATAAGTAACAATCGGAATTGAAGTAAGTAAGCCATTCACAATAAAGAAAGGAATTAGTCCTAATAAATAAGTTACCCAAAATTGTAACCAGTTGATTTTTATTTTTTGTTGAAATGAAATTAGAATCAAAAAAAGTCCAGTAAATAAAAAAGTAAAACCTGTGTACCACTTGTGAATACTGATGATTCCGACTATTAGAATTACTATTCCAATAATTACATTCAGCAATTTGAAGTTGAATTTTTCATTTGAAATATTGAACCCTAAAGGCAAACAATGATGCATAAAACTCAAGCAGTAAGGAATAAATAGAAAGAATAAAATTTCTTCTAAAGGCAATTTTCCAAAATAAATTCCAACTAAAAATTTGGGATTGAAAGCCCAAATGTGCATTCTGGCAAACCATTCATCCCAAATGATAAAAAGCAAAGCAGTAATAAAAAGTATAGGCAAATAGGATTTCCATTCTTTATAAAATTTTATTTTTGGATGAAATGAAAATAAAAATGGAAAAGCAAATGATGCTAAATCAATGATGAGGTAGTAATATTTTTCAGGAAAATCCATTACATGATTTTTCTTTTACCACCAGCTTCATCCCAAAATTTTATTGGAAACAAAAGCATTCCAAAACATTCTCCATGAAATTTTCCTAGGTGCTTATGATGCATTTTATGAGCTCTTCTCACTGCTCTTAAATAACGATTATTGCTATTTCTTAAAATTTTAAATCGTTGATGAATAAAAATATCATGCACCAAAAAATAGCACAATCCATAAGCTGCAATTCCAATTCCTATACTTACTAAAATTGAATTTTGATTCAATGCTCCAAATAAAAAACACAAGAAACTCGGAATAGAAAAAATTAAAAAGAAGGCATCATTTTTTTCAAAAAAACCTTCTTCATCTTTCTTATGATGGTCAGCATGTAAATACCAAAGTAAGCCGTGCATCAAAAATTTATGAGCACTCCAAGCCGCAAACTCCATCAACAAAAATGTCACTAAAAAAACCAAAATATTTATCAGCATTATTTAAAACAAGTTTTCAATTTTAGGGAAAATCAATTTAAACCAAACCGTGAACTGTTCAGGGTTTGAAGCCAACCATTTTTTAATTTCTTCTTTTGAAAAATAATTTACTTCGCTTGCTTCTTCCAAGTTCAAATTTGCTTTTTCATCACTTACAGCCCACAATACATAATCCAATTCATGTTCTATTAAATTATTTTCTAACTCTGTTTTATATTGAAATGAAAAAAGGTTTTCAAAATTTTTTATTTGAATCCCTAATTCTTCTTTCACTCTACGATTAGCTGCATCCAAAATTTTTTCATCTGGCATAGGATGACTGCAACAAGCATTCGTCCAAAGGTTAGCGCTATGATATTTACCTGATGCTCTCTTTTGAAGAAGCATTTTATTTTCTTCATTTAAAATAAAGACAGAAAATGCCCTGTGTAATTTTCCTTCAACGTGGGCTTGCATTTTTTCCATCGTACCAATTTGTTCATCATTTTCGTTTACTAGTATTACTTCCACGGTTTTTTATTTTTAATTCCTTCACTCGTTTTTTAATGGTTCGACAAGCTCACCATGACAGTCATCTTGAGCTAGTAGAAGGATAATTAGTGTTATGCAATTAATTGCAATTTATATCTAAAATAGGATTTGAACACAATCAACAATTTGTCAAAATCAGGCACACGAACTCTTTGTTGTGTTATCACTTGAGTTGGCAAGCGTTTGATTTTATTGAACAATGAATAATAATATTTGTAAGCTACATAAACACCAAATCTACTTCCAATTGGCAAATGTTTTATTCCTACTAAACCTGCCTGAAAATCCTTTTCAATATCTTCTACAATTTGCGCCTTTACTTCATCATTTAATTCATTAAAGTTAACATTCGGAAAGTAAGTTCTGTTCAATTGACTGAAATCGTCTTTTACATCTCTTAAGAAATTAATCTTCTGAAATGCAGCACCCAAAGCCTTTGCAGAAGACTTCAATTCATCATATTTCCTTTTATCTCCATCGCAAAAAATATTTAAACACATCAGCCCAACAACCTCAGCGCTTCCATAAATATATTCATTGTATTCCTCCACAGTTTGATATTGCGTTTTGTGTAAATCCATTTCCATACTTTTGAAAAATGACTCAATCAAATGATGCTCAATATTGTATTTATTTACTGTTATTTGGAAAGCATGCAAAACAGGATTCAATGAAATCTTTTGCTCAATAGCCTTGTACGCTTCCACTTTGAATTCAGCTAATAATCTGCTTTTATCTGAATCGTGAAAAGTGTCAACAATTTCATCAGTCAAACGAACAAATCCATAAATGCCGTAAATAGCGTCATGCATTGTTTTACTCAACAATTTAATGGCTGACGAAAACGAAGTGCTGTAGCGCTCTGTAATCGTTTTGCTATTTTCAAAACAAACTTTGTTGTAGAGTTGAATGTTAGTCATGTTTTATTTTTTTAAGTTCTTTAAAATATATTTTGCTACAACTTCACCACTGATTAATGCAGGCGGAACGCCAGGTCCGGGAACTGTTAATTGACCTGTGAAGTAGAGATTATTAACTTTTTTACACTTTATTTTTGGTTTTAAAATCGCTGTTTGCAAAAGCGTATTTGCTAAGCCATAAGCATTTCCATTAAATGAATTGTACTCACTTTTAAAATCACGAACACTGAAACTTCGCTTATGAACAATGTTTGGTGTTATATCTACACCATAATTTGCTTCGATTCTTTTTAGAATTTGCTGAAAATATTTTTCTCTGGTTGCCTCATCATCATTTTCTAAACCTGTTGCAATTGGTATTAATAAGAATAAATTTTCGTGATTTTTAGGCGCTAAACTTTCATCTGTTTTCGATGGACAACACATGTAAAACAAAGGATTGGTAGGCATTTTCGGCTGACGATAAATTTCATTGGAATGTTGTTGAAAGTCTGCATCAAAAAATAAAGTATGATGTGAAACTGATTCAGGCAATTTTTTATTCAACCCAACATAATACAATAAACATGATGGAGCCATTTTGCGTTTGCTCCAATATTCTACTGAATAATTTCTAAGATTTTCAGGCAATAACTTTTCAGTAAAATGATAGTCAGCGCCCGAAACAACAGTATCAGTAAAGTATTCAGCTGATTGAGTTTTAACTTTTGAAATTCTATTTCCAATAAAATCAAAACTAATAACTTCTTGATTGAAATAAAATTTCACACCATTTTCCTCAGCAACTTTTCGCATGGCTTTCGCAATTTCAAACATTCCACCCATCGGATACCAAGTACCTAATTCAATATCAGCATAATTCATTAAGCTATACAATGCAGGTGTATCGGCAGCTTCAGCTCCTAAAAACAAAACAGGAAACTCCATCAACTGCTGAATTCGTTCGTTTTTAAAATGCTTCGCTACATGATTTTTCATGGAAGCAAAAACATCTAGCTGCAATAAACCTTTGGCAAAATCTTTATTAAAAAATTCACTTACACTCAAGCCTGGCTTTAACACCAAATCATTCATACCAACTTGATATTTGATAGCCGCTTGTGCTAAAAATTCTTGTAGTTTTTTTGAAGCCCCAACTTCATACTGTTCTAACAATTCGCCCAACTCTTTTGAGGAAGAAGGAATTTTCCATTCTTCATTTTTATTCCAAACAACTGAATAGCTTGGATTCAGCCGCTTTAATTGGTAAAAATCTTTTGTAGAATAATTAAACTGATTAAAAAATCGCTCGAATACATCAGGCATCCAATACCAACTTGGTCCCATATCAAATGTGAAACCATCGGCTTGATAAATTTGAGCTCTACCGCCTTCCATGCTGTTTTTTTCCAACACGGTTACATCCATTCCTGCCTTTGAAAGAAACGCCGCAGCTGCCATAGATGAAAAACCCGAACCGATGATTATTACTTTTTGCACGATGCAAGTGTAACGTGCTAAGAAATATTTTGTTTAACTTTTTACATATAAATACTAAACAAACTAATTTTGTTTAAAACAAACATATTTGGGCAGGAAAAGAGTTAAACAGAATTTTTGATAGAAATGGTAAAGCTTGCTTCAAAATTGTATTTTTACTTCTCATAAAATTTTAATTGATGAAAAAAATAATTTCAATTTCTGTTCTTCTAGTTGCATTTATTTCTTGCAACAACAATTCAACTTCTGTTTCATCTAGTCAAGATGCAAGGTTTGACATTTACAAAAATCGTTTTGTTGAAAATCTTTGGAAAGTATATCCGAGTTGGGCTTCCAGTCAGGGTTATCATAAATATGATTCAGTATTGATTGTTCCAAATGAAGCAGAGCATCAACAAGAAATTGCATTTGCTAAAGCACAATTAGATTCTTTGAAACAGTTTGATTTGAATACACTTTCATCGAATGATAAAATTGATTATTACATGATTAAAAACCAAATGGAATCAACTATTTGGAGTATCAACGAAATGAAATCGTGGGAATGGAATCCTTCCGAATACAATGTTTGCGGCAGTTTCAGTGAATTGTTAGCAGGCAATTATGCGCCATTGAATCAGCGCATGAATGATTTGTATTTGAAAATGAAAAACATAACAACTTATTATGAAGCGGCAAAAGCGAACATCAAAAATCCAACTATAGAACATACACAATTAGCGATTGACCAAAACTTAGGCGGCGTAAGTGTTTTTGAAAATGATTTTATTGATTCATTGAAAAAAATAAATGTTAGCGATGCACAAAAACAATTGATGACTGATGCTTCAAAAGCAGCAGCTATAACGGTGAAAGACTATGTTGAGTTTTTGAAAAAGTTGGACAATAAAACTCCAAGAAGTTTCAGATTAGGAAAAGATTTGTATGCTAAGAAATTTGATTTCGATATTCAATCCGCCTATTCGGCGGATGAAATCTATCAAAAAGCCATTGAACACAAAAAAGAATTGCACGGAAAAATGTATGAGTTAGCCAATCAATTGTGGAGCAAATACATGATGAACGCCTCGAAACCAAAGGATTCTTTGCAACTCATTCGCCAGGTGATTGATAAAATTTCTTTGACACATACGCAACCCGATTCGTTTCAAACTACAATTGAACATCAATTACCGGAGTTAGTAAAATTCATCAGCGATAAAAATTTGATTTACATTGACCCGAAAAAACCTTTGGTAGTTCGTCGTGAACCTGCTTACATGGCTGGTGTTGCAGGTGCTTCTATTTCTGCGCCTGGTCCGTATGATAAAAACGGAAACACTTATTACAATGTGGGAACGCTAGCAAATTATTCAAAAGAAAAAGCAGAAAGTTATTTACGTGAATACAATAAATACATTTTGCAAATCCTCAACATTCACGAAGCAATTCCTGGTCATTACACACAATTGGTGTATAGCAATCAGTCGCCAAGCATTATCAAATCACTGTTTGGCAACAATGCGATGATTGAAGGTTGGGCGGTGTATGGCGAACGCATGATGTTGGAAAATGGTTATGGCAACAACGAACCTGAAATGTGGTTGATGTATTACAAATGGAATTTGCGCAGCACTTGCAACACGATTTTGGATAATTCTGTTCACTCACGATACATGAGCAAAGAAGAAGCAATGCACTTATTGATGGAGGAAGCCTTCCAACAAAAAGCAGAAGCAGAAGGTAAATGGCGCAGAGTTTCGGTGACGCAAGTGCAACTCTGTTGCTACTTTACAGGCTTTACCGAAATTTATGAATTCCGTGAAGCACAAAAGAAAAAGTTGGGCGACAAATTTGATTTGAAAAAATTCCACGAGCAATTTTTAAGTTATGGCAGTGCGCCTGTGAAGTATATTAAGGAGTTGATGGGGAATTGATAATTAAAACAAGAAGCTATTCGGTTCTTCGATTGTTTGCTTTTTTGAACAACGAAGAGCCGAGCATCAGAGTGACGAATTTGGAACTAGAAAGAAATACTTCAACAAGCATTTGCCGCAACAAAGTGGTAAAGGAATAATTCATTAGCCATTCATTATACGAGTATTCGGTTCTTCGATTGTTTGCTTTTTTGAACAACGAAGAGCCGAGCAAACGAGAGACGAATCTGGAATAGAAAGTGCAAACTTCCACTAGCATTTATACCAGCAAAGTGGTGAAGAAATTATTCATTCGCTATTCCTTATTCGAGTATTCGGTTCTTCGATTGTTTGCTTTTTTGAACAACGAAGAGCCGAGCAAACGAGAGACGAATTTGGAATAGGTGGCAATTCACTGAAAACTATAGAGGAATTATTTCAAATTGAAAGGAATTACAGCACCAGCCAAAAGAAATATCGAACCAAAAAAGTTAATTTATTCTTCGCCCAACTGAAGCAGATTTCAGCGCAAAAAAATAGCGGCAACATCAATGATAATTATGATGTTGCCGCTTCTGTAGCGGAGAGTGGACTCGAACCACTGTCCGCCTTTGGCGGATATGAGCCCGACTAAGTAATAAAAAATTGTTGGATAATTTTATCTTTTTCAATTCTGCCAATACCAGTTTTGAAATATTTTTCCCTGCTCATAGCATCATTTTTATTATTAAACATTTCCGTATATACCAATTTCCATGGTCTGAATGATTTTGTCCAACCATTACCTAATTCATTATGTGATTTTATTCTTCCAATTAAATTAGAAGTAAAACCAACATACGTTTTATTGAATTTTTCTGAATAAAGTATATAAACTACAAACTCCATGAAACAAAAAAGAGAAAATCATTTTTTTGATTTTCTCTTTCGCTAGTAGCGGAGAGTGGACTCGAACCACTGACCTTCGGGTTATGAGCCCGACGAGCTACCTCTGCTCTACTCCGCAATATTGGGCTGCAAATGTAGAATAATAATTTTGATTTGCAACTTATTAGTCGAGTTTTATTTTTTCATTTTATTACTTTTGCATTTCAAATTATTATATGTCGAACAATCCTCAACGCTATTTAATTACAGCCGCTTTGCCTTATGCCAACGGCCCTATTCATATTGGTCATTTAGCTGGCTGCCATTTGCCTGCCGATATTTATGCTCGATTCCGCAGAATGCAAGGGCATGAGGTGCTCTTTATTTGTGGCACCGACGAACATGGTGTGCCAATTACGATTGCTGCAAAAAAAGAAAATACTACGCCACAAGCTGTGGCAGATAAGTATCATGAAATTATTGATAAAGCACTTTACAAATTCGGAATTTCATTTGATAATTTTTCAAGAACAACTTCGGAAGTTCATAAAGAAACTGCAACCGATTTTTTCTTGGATTTGCACAACAAAAATTTGTTTGAAGAAAAAACAGAAGAACAATTTTTTGACGAAGAAAATCAGCAGTTTTTAGCAGATAGATACATCATGGGCACATGTCCGAAATGCGGCAACGATAGGGCTTACGGCGACCAATGCGAAAAATGTGGTAGCACTTTAAACCCACGAGATTTAATCAATCCACACAGCACTATTTCATCCAAACCATTGGTAATGAAAGAAACAAAACATTGGTATATTCCATTAGATAAATATGAAGGCTGGCTTCGTGAATGGATTCTGGAAGGACATAAAAACGATTGGAAAACGAATGTATATGGACAATGCAAAAGCTGGATTGACGGCGGTTTGCAGCCACGTGCCGTAACTCGTGATTTGGATTGGGGCGTTCCTGTCCCATTACCTGATGCCAAAGGAAAAGTATTGTATGTGTGGTTTGATGCACCGATTGGCTACATTTCTGCAACCAAAGAAGTAACACCTGATTGGAAAAAATTTTGGTGTGATAAAGAAACCAAACTCATTCATTTTTTAGGAAAAGACAATATAGTTTTTCATTGCATCATTTTCCCAACCATGCTTAAAATGCACGGTGATTACGTGTTGCCGGAGAATGTACCTGCGAATGAATTTTTAAATTTGGAAGGCGATAAAATTTCTACTTCACGAAATTGGGCTGTTTGGTTGCATGAATATTTAGAAGAATTTCCTGAGCAACAAGATGTGTTGCGTTATGTGTTGGCGGCAAATGCACCAGAAACTAAAGACAATGATTTCACTTGGAAAGATTTTCAAGACCGCTGCAATAGTGAGTTAGTCGCCGTTTTGGGTAATTTCTTTAACAGAACAATTGTGTTGTCGCAAAAATTTTGCGGCAGTAAAATTCCAAAACGTCATGATGATTTAGCCACCGAATCTGAAAAGAATTTGTGGTTAGAATTTGATGCGATTAAAAAACGTATGGAAGAATCTATAAGTCAATATCGTTTGAGAGAAGCATTGGCTGAAATGATGAATGCTGCTCGATTAGGCAATAAATATTTGACAGAACAAGAGCCTTGGAAAAAAGCAAAAGGCGATGTGTATGTAGGTGAAAATGATTTTGAACAATTACAAAATAAATATCGTGTAGAAAATTGCTTGCATCACTGCTTACAGTTGTCAGCGAATTTGGCAATTTTGATGTATCCATTTATGCCATTTACGGCGAAGAAAATATTGATGCACTTCAATATCACTAAAAAAGCCAACGAACTTTTAATGTGGGAAAATGCAAGCAGAATGGACTTGCTGAGTGTGGGTTATACCATTAACAATCCTGTATTGTTGTTTAGAAAAATTGAAGACGAGGAAATTCAATTACAGATTACTAAATTGCAAAATTCTAAATCACAAAATATTTCAGTGGCAACTTCTCCTCAATCAACAAATCAACCAATCATCAAATCAACAATTGAGTTTGATGATTTTGCAAAATTAGATTTACGTGTAGGTACTATTACTGCTGCTGAAAAAGTTGCCAAAGCTGATAAATTGTTAAAACTCACAGTTGATATTGGAAGTGAAATAAGAACTGTTGTAAGTGGCATTGCACAACACTTTCAGCCTGAAGAAATTATTGGACAACAAGTAACATTGCTTTGCAATTTAGCACCACGAAAAATGAAAGGCATCGAAAGCCAAGGTATGATTTTAATGGCTGAAGATGCTGATGGTAAATTGAAATTTATGATGCCGAATACGACAACAGCAAATGGAAGTTTGATAAGTTGATAAATGATTTTTTGATGAATGAACTATTAATTATTTCTTGTTGTTTAATAGGAGTTGTATCACTTTATAGGGGTTGGCTATTAGATAATTTTAGAAAAAAATGTGATGGTGAGAAAACTCAAAGTCTTTTTAGTTTTTGGATAGATTCATCAATATACAATCGTATTCTCCCTTTAAATTTAAAAATAATAAAAAACGAACTTAATACTAGTGAAATATCCACAATAAATGGGTTGGCATACTTCTTATATTTCTGTTATGTTATTTTCTTTTTAAGTTTACTTTTTGTTTTGGTTAATAAACCTTAAAGGTTCGCCAAACTTATTCTGAGAAATGAAAATAAAGCGATAAAATATAGTTTGATAATTTTTGTAATAATTGGATTTATGCTTGCAAGCATAAACTTAAACATCCCTTTCAAACGTAGTATCTGACTGTGCGTTAGCTTAAATCAATCTCTGATTACATAGTTTTTAGTAAACATAAAAGAATTGATAAAACTAACAATTAAAACAAAGAAGCCGAATCAAAAAAATTGATTCGGCTTTTTATATAGGGTGAATGTAGGTTAGTTATTTTCAGAAGGCGCTGCGGTTGATTCAGCAGCTGGTTTTTCTTCCTTTGCTTTTTTAGCAGCTTCAGCATCTTGCTTTTTGCGTTCATCAAATTCACGTAATTTCTGACGAACATCTTTCATATCATTTTTAATATCAGTAACACGAGTTTTACGTTCGTTCATTTTATCTTCCGCTGCTTTAATTTTATCTAAAATGGTTTGGCGAAATTCTTTCGTAGCAGCATTGTCTCTTACTGTTCCTAACCAATCTTGCATTTTAGATATATAACCTTTGTCATCTAAATCTTCTTGTTGTAAATGTTTGATTAATTTTTCCATTTTAAACAAACGATCTTCTTGACGTTTTGACCAATCTTTATCTTTTTGTTCACGTTCTAATTTTCTGCCGGCAAAAAATTTATCAGCACGTTCGTTTAATTCATTGTAAGCATCTTCCATCATTTTCCAAAGCTCCTGACGCTGACGTGGCAAAAGTTTCAAGTTTTTATCTTTCACCTTATCCACAGCATTTTTCATTTTCTCACGAGCTTCTTTAAACATTTCTGTTTTCTTCACTTCTTCAATCGTAGCAATTAATTCAGGCTTTAATCTATTGTAATTTTCTTCGCCAATTCGTTTTTCTTCACCAAAAGTTTCATCAATTTTTTTGTTTACTTCTTTAAAAGCTTTATCTATTAAATTCCATAATTCCTGACGATGATTAGGCGTTAAGCGCATATCTTGCAATTGCTTTTGCATAGCTTTCAATTGCTCTTTTGTAGCTTTTAAATCAGTAGATGAGGCTACAAATTTTTCAACTTCTTCCACTCTTAAAGCCAATTCATCTTTATTAGCATTGCTTTCGCTTTCATACTGAAACTTCAATTCATCATAACGCTGATTCAACATTTCAAACAATTCATTAAATGTATCATGAATAGTTTGTCTGTTTTCTCGTTTGATTCTCAATTCCCAACTTTCGCTTTGCAATTTTTTTAATACTTCACGAGTTGCTTGTACATCAGTAGTTTGACGGACAATTTCTTTTTCAGCTTCTATTTTTTTAGTGATAACTTCAAAATTAGCGGCTGTAGTTTTTTCATATTCTTCTTGTTCTTCTTCTCTTTTCTTATCTAATTCAGCATAACAAGCATGAACTTGTTCAAAAATTTCATTGCGTTGCTCACGTTTTAATTCTTTATCACGTAAAGCAGTTTGCAGTTGACCTAAAGCTTCTCTTATTTCTTTAAATTGTGTAGCATCTTTTATTGATGCAGCTATACTAACCGCTTTAGCTTTTAATTCTTCAAAATTGGCAGCGCAATTTTTCTCAAATGCTTCTTTTTCGCCAGCGCTTTGCTTTTCAATATTAGCATAGCATTCTTGCAATTTTTCAAATAATTCACGTTTTTTATCAGGGTCAACCAAAGTTTCTTTAAGTGAATTTTGTAATGCCTGAATTTTCTGAATATATTTTTTGAAATCAGTTTTTACAGTAGGAATAATATCAACCAATTGATTTACTTCGTCACGATAGTATTCAAAATTAAATTGAGTATGAGGTAAAATGGCAGTAAATTCTAATGTTCCGAACGGACGAATTCGACGAATACTTTTGTTATTATCATCTCTATTATCCATTTCAAAAGCTTGGTAATTTACTTTACCACGTTTTTTCAAAACTGTTTTTACAGCTTCGCCCAATGAATGATTGATGCGTTCTTGAATCCATTCTTCTGCAAATCTATCCACAGTAACAGGTATTGTAGGCTTGGTAATTTCAGCAATGGTAATGAATTGTCCATCACGTAATGAAACTGCAAATGTTGCTACACCAGCTTTATTCTCAACTGCACCAATAATTTTTGGGCTTGATTGAGCATAATGCGAAATCAATAAATCTTTGTACGGCTGTTGTTGTTCTGGTCCTAATTCCTTGATCATATTATTTTTTTTGGGAAGGCAAATTTAATGAGTTCTGCTTAAAAACAAGCATAATAAGTAAATTTTGAGAAAATGGTGTTTTTTGGATTAAATAACCTCATTCATCCCATTTTCAGTTAGTTCATATACTTTATCGTACATGCCTATATGTGCTTTTCGATGAGTAATATTTATAACAGTTTTGTCTTTGAAAATTGTGCTAAAATTTTCCATCAAAGTGGCTTCAGTAGAGGCATCTACAGCTGATAAGCAGTCATCTAATAAAAGTATGGAAGGTTTTTTTATTAATGCACGAGCTATTGAAATGCGTTGTTTTTGTCCGCCACTTAAAGTTACACCTCTTTCGCCAATTAAGGTTTCATAGCCATTAGGCAATCGTTTTATTTCTTCATCAATGGCCGACATTTTTGCGAAATATTCAATTTCTGATTGTGCTAATTTTTCATCTGTACCAAATAAAATATTCTCTTTCACAGTATCACTAAATAAAAATACATCTTGAGGCACATAACCAATATGACTTCTTAATTGAGATAAATTGATGTCATTTATTTTTTTACCATCAATGAAAATTTCACCATCTGGAGTTTCAATCATCCTAGTTAAAAGTTGAGCAATGGTTGATTTTCCGATTCCGTTTTTACCAATGACGGCTATTTTTTCGCCAGCTTTTATCTTGAAACTAACATTCTGTAAGGCTTTGATGCCTGTATTTGCATAAGTAAGCGATACGTTTTTAAATTCAATTTCGCCATCAAATTTCAAATTTGAATCTTCAACAGAATTTTGAATTGCTGGTTTGGTGTTTAAAAATTCATTAATTCGGCGCTGCGAAACAATGGCACGTTGAATGGTACTTGCCACCCAACCTAACGATGTTACAGGCCAAACCAACATGGTTACATATAAAATAAATTCAGCAATATGTCCTGTTGAAATTTGATTTAAAGCCACCAAATGTCCGCCTTTCCAGATTACGCCAATTGTACTTACGCCAATTAATAATCCTAATAAAGGAAAATAAACAGCTTCTACTTTGGCTAATGAAAGTGATAAGTTTTTGTATTGCTTAGTTTCTTTTTCAAAATGTGATTGAACTGCATTCTCTTGTACAAATGATTGTATAACTCTTACACCGCTAAATGTTTCCTGACTTATTGTGGTAAGATTTGATAATTGAGCTTGAATCTTTTCGCTACGTTTATTAATAATTTGATTTACAAAATATACTGATATTGAAAGTATAGGCAATGGCAACAAGGCATACACCGCCAATGAACTATTTACATGAAACATTACATACACCACTAAAACTATCAATGTGATTAAATTGCCCAAATACATTAATGCTGGGCCTGTAAAGTTTCTAACTCGGCTTACATCTTCCGTTAACCGAGCCATTAAATCACCTGTTCTATTTAGTTTGAAAAATGTTGAATCAAGTGATTGATAATGATTGTAAATATCATTGCGTTGGTCAAACTCCATTCGGCGGCTCATGATGATTAATGTTTGACGCATCAAAAACATAAATAAACCTCTTAAAATTGCCAACCCAACTACTATGCAAGCAAACTTAAATATTACTGAACTCAATTGTGTTTCATCTTTTGAAATCAAAACTTGTTGAACGCTATTGAAAGCACCACGAACACTTATCGGAATAAAAACATTAAATACATTTTGTAATATAACACAAGCTACACCGCCTGCTAGCAGCCATTTGTATCGTTTGAAATAAGGTAAAAGCGAAATGATTTCTTTCATGAATTAAGATGACAAAGTTCTGTTTTTAAAATTAGTTATTGAACTCAAACAGATTTTTTTTAGAAATGTTTTTAATGCTTTTTCAGTTTTGGTGTATCTTGCTTTTAGTATTCAAATAGCTATGCAGTCAAATTTATTGCAAATAAAAAATCTTACGGTAAGCTTTCCTCAAAAATCAAAAGTGGTGAATCAAATTAGTTTCACCATTGGAAAGGGCGAAGTGATGGGCATTGTAGGGGAATCAGGAAGTGGAAAAACTGTGAGTAGTTTAGCATTAATGCAATTGATTTCAAATGCAAAAATTTCAGCCGATGAATTTTTTTTTTATAAAGATGATTTGGTACCAATTGATTTGATAAAGGCTTCAGCTGATGAAATGCAAAAAATACGAGGGAAAGAAATTGCGATGATTTTTCAAAATCCGATGACATCTTTTAATCCTGTGCTTACTTGTGGTGAACAAGTGATGGAAGCGATTTTGGTTCATCAATCTATTTCAAAAAAAGAAGCTAAACTGAAAACTATTGAATGGTTTACTAAAGTTGAATTAACAAATGCCGAAGAAGTTTTTGAGCGTTATCCTCATCAATTAAGTGGCGGACAAAAACAACGGGTGATGATTTCTATGGCAATGTGTAATTATCCTAAACTGTTAATTGCCGATGAGCCAACTACTGCGCTTGATGTTACACTTCAATTTTCATTATTACGATTAATGAAAAAATTGCAAGCCGAGCATCAAATGGCTATGCTTTTTATTTCGCATGATTTGAATGTGGTGAAATTAATGGCAGATAGAATTATGGTGATGAAAGATGGTGAATGTGTTGAATGCAATGATTCAAAATCTATTTTTGAAAACCCAAAGCATGATTATACAAAGTCATTATTAGCTAACCGAATTTCATTAAATAGCAATACGTTATCATCATCAAAAGTAGCTACTGATGTAATTTTAGAAGTAAAAAATATTTCGATTGAATATAACATCACCCAAAAATTAGCTTGGAAACAACACTATAAAAAAGTGGTTGATTCTGTTTCGTTCACAATTCATAAAGGAGAAATTTTGGGCTTGGTTGGTGAATCAGGAAGTGGAAAAACAACTATTGGTAAAGCAATTGTGCTGCTGAATGAAATAGCAAATGGTGAAATTTTATTTCATCAACAAAGCATTCATCAATTCAAAAAGAAAGAATTATTTCAATACAGAAAAAAGGTTCAATTCATTTTTCAAGATTCATATTCGAGTTTAAATCCAAAACAAAAAGTAGGTGATGTAATTGTGGAAGCGCTTCTTTTACATAAGTTGGCAAAAGATTTATCAGAAGCAAAAACAAAAGCATTGCATTGGTTTTCACTTGTTAATTTAGATGAAAATTTATTTAATCGATTTCCTGATGAATTAAGTGGTGGTCAGCGCCAGAGAATTAATCTTGCACGTGCTTTATGTATCGAACCCGTATTGGTAATTGCTGATGAACCAGTTTCTAGTTTAGATGTTAGTTTGCAATCTGCAATCATAGATTTATTAAAAAACTTACAATCGAAATTTGGATTTTCTTGTTTGTTTATTTCTCATGATTTGGCAATAGTGAATTATTTATGTGATAAAATTATTGTACTAAAGGATGGAGTAATTGTAGAAGAAGGTTATACATCAGCTATTTTGCAACATCCCCAACATTCTTACACCAAATTATTGTTAGAATCAGTAGTTTAATTTTTTTTCAGAAACATGATTTTCGTCTTATCGTTTATCCAATATCCAATTGTATATTTGCCACTTCTTAAAAATAAATAGCATGCTTTCATTTGACAATACAGAAATTGCTTTCAAAATAAAATCGAATAAAACATTAAAGAAAAGCAATTGGCTTTTTGGTATTATTAATAATCCATCAATGGTTAAAATGGGTACATCAATGGCGCAATTAGCCTTGAATATGCATTTACCAGTAAAAGCATTAATTAAGGCTACAATTTTTGAACAGTTTTGTGGTGGCGAATCATTGGCTGAATCAAAACCTGTGGTTGACCAACTGAAAGCTTTAAATGTATTAAGTATTTTAGATTATGCCATTGAAGCAAAAAGTGGCGAAAAAGAATTTGACCATACTTTAAGCGAATTGTTGAATGTGGTAAATTATGCTGCTCAAGCTAATGTTCCGTTTGTAAGTGCTAAAGTAACAGGCTTCGGCAGGTTTGAATTGTTGGAAAAAATTCATGCTAAACAAACACTAACGCCTGATGAACAGGAAGAATTCAGAAGAGTAAAAAATAGATTAGATACACTTTGCAAAACTGCTTTTGAAAAAAATATTGTTGTGTTAATTGATGCAGAAGAAACTTGGATTCAAGACCCTGTTGATGCGTTGGTTAATGGAATGATGTTGCAATACAACAAAACAAAAGCGGTGGTGTATAATACGGTTCAATTGTATCGTCATGACAGATTAGAGTATTTGCGTAAGTGCATTCAGTTATCAAAAGAAAATAATTTCATTTATGGAATTAAATTAGTTCGTGGTGCTTACATGGAGAAAGAACGCAAACGTGCTGCTGAAATGAACTATCCATCCCCTATTCAACCAACTAAAGAAGCTACAGATAAAGATTTTGATTTAGCAGTAGCTGATTGCATTAATTCAATTGACCATGTTGCTTTCTTCTGTGCATCACATAATGAATCATCACATTTTAAAGCGGTTGAATTGATGAAACAAAAAAATATAGCAGCTAATCATCCTCATGTTTATTTCTCTCAATTATTTGGCATGAGCGACCATATTACTTTTAATATGGCAAATGCTGGATACAATGCTTGTAAGTATTTACCGTTTGGACCAGTAGGTGATGTGATGCCTTATTTAATCAGAAGAGCTCAAGAAAATACAGCCATTGCAGGGCAAATGAGTCGTGAATTAAAATTGATAAAAGGTGAAATGAATAGAAGAGGAATTTAAAATTTTCTACCTTCTATTTTTTCAATTTCTGTTTTTAATTCTATCGGAAAAATTATTTTTTCATTTTTATTAAAATCATACATCACCATTACATCATGAGCTATGGCAACAATTTCACCATTTTCATTAAGTAATTGGTGTTCAAAACCGAAGCTTGTTGTTTTAATAAATTCCATTCTAACTTTTATTGTTAAACTACCAGGATAATGAAGCGGTTTCTTAAAATCGCATTTGGTAGAAGCCAGAATAGGAGCAATGCCTGTGCTGTTGAAGTCTTTGCCAATTCCTGTTTGTTCCCAATAGTTCACCCGTGATGCTTGAATGTATTTGAAATACATTACATTATTTACATGACCAAATAAATCCATTTCACTCCAATCAATTCGAAGAGCAATTTGGAAAGGGAAGTTAGGTTCAGAAATAGGTGTCATAATATTTACTAATTAAAATTAAATTAAACTCAATGTACTAAAATTGTGTGCATCTTTGTCAGTATTAATATAATAAAATGAAAAATAAATTTTTGATTATTCTGTTCCTAATAGCTTCTATTAATCAATTAAAAGCTCAATCTAAGAAGCAATTAAGCGTAGCTTTTTACAATTGTGAAAACTATTTTGATACCATTAACGACCCTAAAGTAAAAGATGAAGAGTTTTTACCTGAAGCTAAATCGCATTGGACAATTGGTCGTTTCAATACAAAAAAACAACATATTGCTCAAGTGTTATCAAGTATTAACATATCAGGTGCTGACATCATAGGATTATGTGAAGTTGAAAATAAATATGTGTTAGAAGAATTGATAAAAGAACCAGGAATGGTATCAGGCAATTATCAAATAGTGCATTATAATTCAACTGACGAACGTGGAATTGATGTGGCATTATTATATAAAAAAGATGCAATGAAACTATTAGGAAGTAAAAGTTACCGAATTTATTTTCCATTTGATTCTTCATTAAAAACTCGTGATTTGTTAATTGTAAATGCTGAATTTTCAAATGGTCAGCAAGCGTTTATTGCTGTTAATCATTTCCCTAGCCGCAGAGGAGGAACTGATGAAAGTGATAAGAAAAGAGAATATGTTGCTCAGTTTGAAAGAAATCTTTTTGACTCAATTTATAATGCGAATAAAAAAGCAAATCCTGTGTTATTAGCAATGGGTGATTTTAATGATGAACCTGAAAATAATAGTTTGCAAGTGATGGAAAAAAGCAAAGTGATGCCAATGATTAACACATTTAAATCATTTAAAGAAAAAAAGGAAGGCACTCATTATTACAAAGGCGAATGGAGTTTGTTTGACCAATTTTTTGTAAGTAAAAATGCAGTTGAAAAACCAAGCACTAAAGTAAATTACCAAACTAATAGTGCTACCATTTATAAGCCTGACTTTTTATTAGAACAATCCAAAGGTTTATATTTTGGTTCGCCATTAAGAACCTATGCAGGCCCAAGATATTTTGGCGGTTATAGCGACCATTTACCTGTGTATATTTTGTTGGATTTGAAATAAACTTACGTGTGACAAATGAACAAGTAATTCAATTGTTAATAATATATTTTCACTTAAAAAATTAATTGGCTAAAAGTTGTTTCACCAATTCTGAAATCATTTTTCCATCAGCTTTACCGGCCAATTGTTTTGAAGCCACACCCATAACTTTACCCATATCTGCTGGTGTTTTAGCGCCTACTTGCTCAATGATTGGTTTTAAAAAATCAATTATTTCTTCTGATGTCATTTGTTTTGGCAAATAACTTTCAATTACTTCCAACTCCTCTTTTTCTTTTGTTGCTAAATCAACACGATTTTCTTTTTCAAAAATTTCAATTGATTCTTTTCGTTGCTTAGCCAACTTAGTGAGCACCTGAATTTCTTTTTCAGAAGTCAAATTATCAGTTGCTCCTTTTTCAGTTTGTGCTAACAAAATAGCACTTTTGATTGCTCTTAACCCTCTAAGCCTACCCTCTTGTTTTGCTAACATTGCTTCTTTTATCGAAGCATTTATTTTTTCTACTAAACTCATTCTCTTGATTTTTATAATTGATTTAACGCTTAAAACACATCAGCAGTTAAAGTAACTCGATGCACTGTGCCTAATATTTTTTTTGCTTGAAACCCATAATCAATGCGAATTCCACCAAATTTTCTTTTTACTACAAGTCCAAATCCAAAATTAGGTAATCCAATTTCATCAGCACCAAATTGATAACCCATTCTACCATAAAAAGTTTTATGCCAAATATACTCAGCACCTAAATTGATTGATTCATTATTATCAGTTGGATGATTTAATTGTGCTGCAATGGTAAGCATTTGATTATTCTTTTTGTAAACATCAGTAGCTACACCCAATCTGAAAATAGCTGGTACATTTATTTTTTCAAATTCTGTAATTTTTTCTTCTCCAGTAAATGTAGTTTTAATAATATTTCCACCAGCTTTAGTAGGTGAACCAAAATTGCTGATACCCACAGCAAATCTTGTATTACCTTTTCCAATTTCATACTGAAATCCAAAATCAGCAACTATATTTTTTGCTCTTACTGTAGCTATTCCTTCATGAATATATTTAACAGTAAAACCAAAACTAAAATTATCAGTAAGCGCTTTTGCAAGTGATAGCCCTGCATCAATATTGTTATAATTGAACTGCTGACCATTGCCTTGTGGTGCAAATTCAGTAGCAACATTCATATAGCCTGAATTCAAATAAATTAAATGAGCAGCTAGATAAACTGATGGTTTTATTTTTTTTGCAAATGCAATATGCTGCATTTTTAAATTGCTGAAATAGGCTGTATTGCCTAATTGCAAATGATAGTGTGTAGTATCTAATTTGGTTAATCCTGCAGCATTCCAATATACAGCACTTACATCATTGGTTATGGCGGTAAAGGCTTCTCCCATTCCAATTGAACGTGCATCAGGTGCAATTTTAAGAAACTGAAAACCGGTGGTTCCGCTTCGGCTATCACCATATTTGGGTAAAATTTGAGCTGATGCAGAAATGCTACAAAATAATATTGAAAGTATAAAAAGCTGTTTCATTTATGTGTGTGCAAGATAACAGAAAATTCAAAAATGGCAATTGAAATTATTGTTATAAAAAAAAAGCACTCATAAAAGAGTGCTTTATAATAAGTGACTTAAATATTTTATTTTACGTTATCAAAGCGATGTTCAATCTCTTCCTCTTCTTCTTCAGCAGCAATCATATTATCATAATAAGCAATAGCAGCTAATAACACAAATACTACTGCTGGTGGCATTAGCTTTAACAAATCAAACCCTGCTCCTATTTCAGAACCAATGGCGCCTACTACTAAAAGTATTAATAAAAAACTAACCGTTGCTCTTGATGATGGTATTAACAACCCAACCGCACCAGCAATTTCTAAAATTCCAATCACAATTGATGCAGTTCTTGAAAAGTTCATTTTTGCTAAAAAATCAACCATTTCAAAATAGTTGAAAATTTTGCAAACTCCATTGAATACAAACAAAGCGGCTGCAATGTAAGCTAAGATTATAACTAAAGATTTCTTAGATTTCATAAGGCAAAAAGATTTTTGTTTTTAAAAACAAATAAAAATTATATAATGAATTAATCCGAAAAGTAACCATTGTTTGTAATGTTGCTGTTATTAAACTTTTACAAGATACAAACTCAATACTGTTAATTTGTATCCTGACACAATTCAATCAACACACCATTTGAAGATTTAGGATGGATAAAACACACTAATTTATTATCGGCTCCTAATTTTGGTTCTTCATTCAATAATAGACAGCCCTCTGACTTTAATCGTTGCATTTCAGCTTTTATATCTTTTACAGCAAAAGCAATATGATGAATTCCTTCTCCTTTTTTCTCAATAAACTTTGCAATTGGGCTTTCAGGCTTTGTAGCTTCTAATAATTCTATTTTATTTTCACCAGTTTTAAAAAAAGATGTTACAACGCCTTCTGAGGCAACCTCTTCTGATTTGTATGGTTGAGTGTTTAAAATTTTAGCAAATAATGGGTTACTTGTTTCTAAACTTTTAACGGCAATTCCTATATGTTCAATTTTTTCAAATGTGCTGTTCATTTTTTTTATTTTTATTGATAATTGGTAAAATGATAAATGAAGAAAATCCACCAACAATAATGGCTATTTGACCAATTCCCCAGTTTACCCAAGCCGATGCTAAACCAATGCCTTCAGGTATATTGTATAATTTTAAAACTTGAGGAATAATTACATGATAACCACCTAAACCGCCTTGTGTAGGCAATACAAAGCCCAATGTGCCAAAAGCAATACAACTTAAGGCTGCTAATGCTGATAAATGCGCAGTTTCATGTACGCAAAGTAATCCAACATATTGGGCGCTTAAATAGGTACTCCATAATAATATGGTGTACATAAAAAAACTGCCTTTTCGTTTTAATGTAACAATAGCTGTTAAACCACTTGTTAAGCCATCTACAAACGATTTTATTTTATTGTTCTTTGAAATTATTTTTTTTAGACCAATAATGCCAACTACTGCTCCGATTATCAAACCAGCAATAATCAACCACTTGATTGAACCAGCGGCATTAAATTTATTAATTACCCAATCTAAAATAGTTGCTTTGAAATAAGCGAATAATCTATCAAACTCAATCAATATGGTAATAGCCACAATTAACAGCCAACATAAAGTATCAAATAATCTTTCAGCTATTACAGTTCCGAAACTTTTTTCAAATGGTATATTTTCATATTTGGTAAGCACACCACATCGGGTTACTTCACCTAATTTCGGAAATGCCAAATTAGCAATGTACCCAATTAAAGTAGCAGCATAAGTATTGGTAATAGTAGGTTTGTAGCCAATAGGTTCCATAATTATTTGCCATCGTAAGGCACGAATGAAATGAGCTATTAAACCTAAAAAAAAAGCTAAGGCAATTAATAATGGATTAGCATTGAATAGTGCATTTTTACACTGTGTTATTTGTTCATCAGTCATATTATGAAAAATGAACCATACAATACCAAAACCTAAGGCAAGAAATACAGCAAACTGAATTACTGATTTTGCTGTTTTATTCATACTTATATTTTGTTTTTTGAATCTGGAAAAATGATAGCAGGCTTGAACTTTTTCGCCTCTTCAAAATCCATAGTAGCATAGCTTACAATGATGACAATATCACCTGGTTGTACTTTACGGGCAGCTGCACCGTTCAAACAAATTTCACCACTATTTCTTTCGCCTTTAATAATATAGGTTTCAAAGCGTTCGCCATTATTATTATTTACTACATGAACCTTTTCATTTTCAATCATATTGGCAGCTTCCATCAATGCTTCATCAATGGTGATACTTCCTACATAGTTCAAATTAGCATCAGTAACTGTTGCTCTATGAATTTTTGATTTTAAAATTTCTATTTGCATATAAATTATAGTGGGGCGAAGATAGGTTAATAATTTAAATTCAACTGATGCCTTCTATAAATCCATACAAAATCAATCAACAGAATTATTTCAGCTATTGAAAATACAAACCAATTATAATGCTGTGGAATAAACTCAAAGCCCATTGTGTTTATTTTATGATTGCCCATTAAAAACCAATTAATAAATTCAGATGTGAAAGAATAAATAAAAATCAAACTTCCGCCTATTAGTAACAATAAATCCATCCAATTGAATTGTATAAGAATATTTTTTCGTTCAAAATAAAATACAATTCCTGTAAGTAAAATCATTGTTACTGAAATTATGCATGGTGCTAAAACAGGCCCATACCAAGGCATTGGAAGCAAAAACAAAATATCCCAAGTGAAAAATGAAGCAGGCCAATTCAATAACCATTTCAAAAAAACATAATACACTAAATCCCAAATGGCAAAGCTGTAAAGGAAATAAACGAATCGTTGAGCTTTTGTTTTTCCTGCTAATAAACCAATTGAAATAAGCATTATAAGTGTTGCAAACTCACGAAGCAATTCTGTTTTTAAAACCAAATTACTGGTAGCAACCATCGGAAAATCAAAACCCCTTGGATAATATAATTCTCTTAAATACACCACCACAGCAGTTTCTAAAAAGCCCATCGCAATTGAAAAGATAGTAACGATGGAAAATATTTTAAATGTTGGTTTCATTTTGTAGAAATTTTTGATAGTTCATTTATTGCTTTTGCATCCGCATAATTCCATGATTGCCATTTGTAATTGGAAGTTTTACTGATATAATTTTCTGTTCGTTTAAATAATGTTGTTTCAAAAATTTCAATGGATTTGTTTTCCATCCAATGATGATTTTCATTTTGATTTCCTTCGATTTGTTCTTTTATGATTGGTAGATTTTGATATAAATAATAAGAAACTCTTGGACTCAATTCATAATAAAAATCAACATCTACTTCTTTCTTGTTCCAATGATGGATATTGAATTTTACAATAGTTTCATCCCAATTTATACAGCTTAATACAATCAATAAAATATAAACTGACCAGCTATTGATTCTCAATAAAAAATAAGCCGAACGCTTTTGATTAATTTTTATCAGCATTGATAGTAAACCGATAGCAACTAAAATCAAAAAGAAAAAAACTCCAATTCGTTTATATGCCAATGCATGAATGTAGATGTAGTAATAATTTCGTAATCCAACTGAAATAGTCAACACCAAATTTTGAATCATCCATAAATTAGCTAACAAGCGCAACCATTTATTGTTAGGATAAAAATTTAGGTTGTTTCTGAAATAATAAATCACAATGAACATGGCTAAAAAAATACTAATGATTAAAAGTTCAGTGCCTTGATGTACAAAATCTTTAAAGCAAAAACCTTGTTGAGGCACAAAGCCAAACCATAAATATTTTATATCAATACAATTTAAAATTAATGATAGAATATTCACTAAAACAAGCACCAGTAAAGCAATTCGGTATTCCTTTGTCAAGGCATTTAATGCTTTATTGAAGAAATGTTTTTTTCGTTTTCGTTGAATATATTCACTTTCAGTTTGTTCCTCTTGTTCAATTTTTGAAGAATGATGTTTGTAGATTATTCCTCCTGAAATTGCCATTCCTCCTAACGAAAAAAGCAATGCACTTAATGAGATGTAATCGAAAATTTTAGAAATAAAATCAAAAACATAAGTAGTAAAACTGCCGATAAAATCTGCGAAAACAGAATTAGAAATAGAATATAAAATGGCAAAAACAATTACAATGAAAAAAGGAACAATTAACAGTTTAAAGAAATAGAATAATCTTCCTGCTTTGCTGCGTTGGGTTTCGTGTGTACTCATGTAATCTTGAATGGCATTGCTTGGCATCATAGCGTAGGTTTGCAGAATAGAAACCAAACTAAATAATGCTGATTTTAATTTAACATGATGAACAAATCCCGTCAGTAAAATCATAGAAAGCAAATGAATCACAATGGAGTTTGTGGTGTTGTTTACTACTACCATGATGCCCGAAAGAAGACTTCCTGCAAGCGTTCCCCATACATAAGGTGAATGACGAAATGAATCTTGGTATTTAATAAATAGTAAAACAATGAGCAGCAAACTAAATAAGAACAGATTGATTCCTAACGCATTTTCCCAAAACAGATAAGTGTAAATAGCGGTACTGATGAAAAGTAGATAGTGATTTTTAATTGAAATTGATTTCATATTTAGATTGATTTATTGTTTTCTGATTTATATTTTTGGAAAGTACTTTGTATTTCAAAGTATAAACGCAAAAAAAATTTATTTAGTTTGTTTCAATAATTTTTCTAATGCATCAATGTGGGCTGTAAACTCTTTTTTCCCCAATTTGGTAGCAGAGAAATTAGTGTTAGGTTTTTTGCCTACAAACTGTTTGGTTACTTTAATATATTCTTCTTTTTCTAATGCTGAAATATGACTTGCCAAATTACCATCTGTAGTTTGCAATAGTTCTTTCATTGCATTAAAATCTATTGAATCATTTACCATCAATACTGACATGATGCCAAGCCTGATGCGATTTTCAAATGCTTTGTTTAATTTGTCAATTTGTATTTTCATTACTTCAACACTTTTGTTTCGTATTTAAAATACATCATAATTCCGTAAACAATATGCAACAAACCAAAGCCAAAAGCCCAACAAAGCAACCCTTCTTCAACAAATAGCGAAGCAATTAATCCAACAGCAATTTCAATCAACCCTAAATATCTAACATCAGGATAAGTATATTTACTTCCATTGATTAAAGCCATTCCATAAAAAATCAACATAGTTGGTGCAATTAATTGCACTTGTAGGTGATACAAAAAAATCAAACATAACAAACCGCCTGTAAGTAAAGGAATCATCATATTGGCAGCCAATCGTTTTGCTGTTCCATCCCAATAACTTACTTTATATTTTTTTGCTTTTTGAATAGTGAGCCACATACTTACCAAAAATGATAATAGTAAAACAGAAGTAGCCACGATTAAATAAATGCTAAGCACAGGTAAATACAATTTGCCATCTTTAATGAGTAATGAAAAATAGGGATGCTCAGCAGTTGAGTCGCCAATTTTTATTTGCGTATAAGCCGTTAATATGCCTACACCAATCAAGGCAAACAAACCCACAAACACACCTGAGAAGCCATTTAACGAAACAAACTTTGATGAACGCTCCATCATGTTTCTTATTTCTTGTAAGGCTTCTAATTGATTTTCTGTTTGATTCATTTTAAAAGTACTTTGTGATGCAAAGTTAAAAACAGAAATTGAATTTGCAACCAATTACCAAAATTTATTTTACTCAGAAAAACAAACATGACATTTATCTTGTTTTAGAATCGAATTTTGTGAAGTACTTTCGCAGTCTTCTTATTTTTTATGAATAATTCAAGTTTACAATTCACTTCGCTTTCATCTGAACTGAAAGCAATTGCAGAAAAAGTAGTTAATCAAATTCGGATTACGGATGCTGAATGTTTAACACTGTATAATGAAGCCGAATTAGGCTTTTTGGGTTGGTTAGCTAATTTAGTTCGTGAACGCAAAAATGGAAATCGTGTTTATTTTAACCGCAATTTCCATATAGAGCCTACCAACTTATGTGTGTTTCATTGCAAGTTTTGCAGTTATAGTCGCACCTTAAAAGAAGAAGGTGATGGTTGGTTTATGACACAAGACCAAATGCTTCATATTGTAGATAAATACAAAGATGAGCCTGTAACTGAAGTTCATATTGTTGGCGGTGTTCATCCTAAATTAACCATTGAATGGTTTGCTGAAATATTGCAAAAAATAAAAGCCATTCGCCCCGATTTACATATCAAAGGATTTACAGCTGTTGAGTTAGAATATATGTTTCGTAAAGCCAAAATGAGTTATACTGACGGCATGAAATATCTGAATGAAAAAGGCTTAGATTCTATTCCTGGTGGTGGTGCCGAAATTTTTGCAGATGAAATCAGAAATGAAATTTGCCCTGATAAAGCCAATGCCGAACAATGGTTAGGTATACATCAAGCTGCACATAAAATTGGTATGCATAGCAATGCTACTATGTTATACGGGCATATTGAAAAATTTGAACATCGGGTTGACCACATGAGTAGATTAAGAAATTTGCAAGATGAAACTAAAGGCTTCAACACTTTTATTCCATTAAAATTCAGAAAAGAAAATAATGAAATGAATTATGCTAATGAAGTAACGATTGTAGAAGACTTACGCAATTATGCCATTAGTAGAATTTATTTAGATAACTTTCCTCATATAAAAGCTTATTGGCCAATGATTGGCAGACAAACAGCCCAATTAAGTTTAGCATTTGGTGTAGATGATTTAGATGGAACAATTGATGATTCAACTAAAATTTATTCAATGGCTGGTTCAGAAGAGCAAAACCCAAGTTTATCTACTGAAGAATTAGTGCAAATGATTCAACAAGTGGGCAGAATTGCTATTGAACGTGATACACTTTATGGTGTGGTTAAAGAATATTAATTAACTTTTTGAAGTGTTAAATTTTCAATTTGATTTGTTTTTCCATTGGTATAATAGCTTTTACCAACAAAGCTTTCAAGTAAATTTGAACTGCTTGTTTTAGTTCCTTTTGCGTAAATAAAAAATGGTGTTAAGTCATAAGTACCATTGGTATATTTTGAAGCAATAAAATATGTAACGGCAGTTGTTCCTATTGATTTAAATTTTCTCACTTCAGAAAATATAGTATCAGTAGCTCCATTTGATTCAAAAATAAAATTTTGGGTTCTATTATCAACTATTGAATTTTTCACACTATCAATTCTCCAATAATGAACTGTAAAAGTATCATAATGAACAGGAGTTGATGCAGTTGTGGTGTTTGTTGTAGTTGTTTTTTTTCTACAAGCAACTATAAATACAATTATGGTTAATAAAAAAATGATTCGTTTCATCTAAAATAATTAATAATAATGTAAAGATAGATAAAATTACATTTTACAGCTACTTCGAAGTTGCTGCATAAATGCTAATCCTTTTTTTCGAGCAACAGAAATATTTCGATTAGGTATTTTTTCAGGGTCACTATAATTCATCAACACTTCATCTAATGAGGCTTCTCGAAGAATGTGTAGCATAGGATAAAGAGAACGATTGGTATAATTAGCCGCATCATTTTCATCGCTATCCGCAAACAAATAATCAGGATGAAAATTTGCTATTTGGTAGATTCCTTCATAATCAGTTTTCACTAAATGATTTTCAACTTTATTAACCAAGCTTAAAAATTTATCGAATGATTCATAACCTTTAGGTAATATCAGCAAAGTGGTTTCAATGGCTTCATTCTCATCAAGTAGTTTATATTCTTCTTCTAATTTTTGCAAAAGAATTTTTTGTAAAGTTTCATGAATAACCTCGTACCGAATAGTATTATTATCAAACTCTTTAGCAGCAAACGGACAAAAATTTAATCCGATTACAACTTCTTTAACCCAATTTTTAGTTTCTTGAATAATAGTATTGTTTTCCATTTTCAAATCAAATTATGAATGATAAACTCGTGAGGCAATAATTTTCCCATCTTTGATATGCAAAACTTCACCCACCTGCAAATCATCTTCGTCAGGCGTTTTACGGATATATTCCATGAACATTTGTTCATCATCAGCCATGATTTTAATAATTTGATAATGCAAATTAGGCAATCGTTCAAAAGCATCTGCCCACCAATTATGCAAAGCTGATTTTCCTTTAATTAATCCATTTGTTTCAGGTTGACGAATTTTTAATTTAGGACTATAATGTTCAGCATCATCATGATATAATTCTAACAAAGCTTCTAAATCATGTTGATTAAAAGCCGCAAACCATTTAGTAGCTATAGTTTTTAATGTATTCAATTGTTTTTATTTCAAAGGTAATATTGAAAGCTATAAAACAGTTAAACGATTTCATTTTTTTCCATACCTTTGCGCATGGCAACAAAAAATTTATTTTCGCAAAAATTCGCTTTTGAAGGCTTCACATTCGATGATGTATTAATGGTTCCTGCATTTTCACAAGTGCTACCCCGTGAAGTAAATACTTCTTCTTTTCTAACAAAAAATTTACAGCTTAACGTTCCGATTATTGCAGCAGCAATGGATACAGTTACTGAATCTGAATTAGCAATTGCTATTGCCAGATTAGGCGGTATGGGTATTTTGCATAAAAATATGAGTATTGAAAAACAAGCAGAAGAAGTACGAAAAGTAAAACGTGCTGAAAGCGGAATGATTCTAGACCCAGTTACTTTGCTTGAAAATGCCACAATAGCTGATGCTCTTAGGTTAATGAAAGAAAATAAAATTGGTGGCATTCCGGTAGTAAATAAAAATTTTGAATTAGTAGGAATAATCACTAATCGTGATTTACGATTTGAACGCAACTATAAAAAATTGGTGAGCGAAGTAATGACTAAATCAAATTTGATAACTGCACCTGAAGGAACAGACTTCAAACAAGCTGAAAAAATTTTAGAGAAATATAAAATTGAAAAATTGCCCGTAATCAACAAGCAGAAAAAATTGGTCGGGTTAATTACTTATAAAGATATTCAAAAGCTTACTAACAACCCTAATGCAAGCAAAGACAAACACGGTAGATTGCTTGTAGGAGCAGCAGTTGGCATTACAAAAGATACTTTAGAAAGAGTATCAGCATTAGTAAATGTAGGTGCTGATGCCATTACAATTGATACAGCACATGGGCATTCAAAAGGTGTTTTGGATATGGTAAAAATAGTTCGTAAAGCATATCCTAAATTAAATATTATAGCTGGTAATATAGCCACAGGGGCAGGAGCAAAAGCATTAAGTGATGCTGGCGTTGATGCTGTAAAAGTAGGAATAGGACCAGGTTCAATATGTACTACAAGAATTGTAACAGGTGCTGGGGTGCCACAATTAACTGCAATTTATGAAGCTAAACAAGCATTGAAAAATACAAAAACATCTATCATTGCTGATGGAGGAATTAGATATACCGGCGATGTAGTAAAAGCCATTGCAGCTGGTGCTGATATTGTAATGGCAGGAAGCGTATTTGCAGGAACTGAAGAATCACCTGGTGAAACAATTATTTTCGAAGGCAGAAAATTCAAATCATATCGTGGTATGGGTTCAGTTGAAGCTATGCAAGATGGCAGCAAAGACCGTTATTTTCAGGATGTGGAAGAAGATGTAAAAAAATTAGTTCCTGAAGGAATTGTGGGCAGAGTACCTTTTAAAGGAACTATGGCTGAGGTAATGGTGCAATTCATTGGTGGCTTACGTGCCGGTATGGGCTATTGTGGTGCAAAAGATATTAAAGCATTGCAACAAGCACAGTTTGTAAAAATTACACCAGCAGGTGTTCGTGAAAGCCATGCACACGATGTTGTAATTACTAAAGAAGCGCCTAATTATAGTAGGTAAAAACTATTGAATATTCATTTCAAAAGCGCCAGATTCAATGGTATTAAATGCAGCTAAATGAAGATTGGCCGCTTCATTCATCCATTTTTTCACTTTATAATTTGAGTTGGAAGAGTCAAAAATCAATTGTTTGAATTTGTATTTTTTCAGCAAATCATTTACAGAGTAAATTGAATTATGCGCCACAATTAAAATATCGGTTTCAATTTTATTTTCAAATTCAAAACAATATTCTTTTCTTCCTAAATAAGTAATACGTTGGTTGAAAGCTACCAAACTTTGTTCATCTACTTTGGTCATTAATGCATTATTAATTGAAGTGGCTTGATGTAAAACTCTGGAAGGTTTGATGTGGAAATTCTGTGTAATGTGATTTGCCAAAACTAATGAATCTTGAAAAATTGCAAATTCATTTCCTTGAATAAAATCAATAGCACTGCCTTTTGGAATGGCATACACAATTATTTTTTGTTGCTTTTGTGTTTCAATTTTATCACTTGTCAACCAAACCAACATTATTAAAAATGCTATCATCGAAACTTTTAAATAATTCACATTTTTATTCACTAACCAAAAAACAAAAGCAATAATTGAACTGTACATTAATAATATCTGCCAAACATTAAATTGTAAATTATTGATAACTGAATGAGGCAAACCATCTACCCATTCAACGCCTGTATTCATTAACCATGTAGTAAAAGTTATTAATTTACCAATTAACCCTCCCCAAAAAACTGAAAATTTTGCAACTATTAACATACCAATAATTTCAAACAAAACTATTGTTGATATTGGTATTGCAATTAAGTTGGCTAACAAAAAATAGTTAGGAAATTGATGAAAGTAAAGCATACAAATTGGCGCTGCTAAAATTTGTGCTGCAATTGATACTGCAATTAAATTCCATATTTTTTTTGCTATCCAATTTTTAATATAAATCCAATCATAAATAAATTTCTGTAATGAAATAATTCCAATTACTGCAATATATGAAAGTTGAAAACCAACATCAGCCAAAATAAACGGATTGAAAACTAACATGATAAATGCTGAAGCTGCCAACGAATTATAAATTGAAGAATTTCGTTTCATCAACAATGCTGCTTGAACAAATGTAAACATTACTGCTGCCCTCATCACTGAGCCCGAAGCACCTGTTAGCAAAGCAAATAGCCAAATTATTGTAAGAATTATTATTGATTTAATCCATTTTGATTTTCTTCTTTTATCTAAGAAAAATAATGCTTTATTGAGCATCCAAAATATCAATCCTAAATGCATTCCGCTAATGGCTAATACATGCACAATACCTGTGTTGGAATACACTTGCTGCAAATCTTTATCTAAATTATCTCGATAACCAATTAATAAAGCTTGCGCCACTCCTAACTCTTTTTCTGATGTTACATTTTGTTCAATGATGGAAAGAATTGAATCACGGACTTGCCACAATTGTTTGTAGAAGCCATTATGCCGATTACTTATTTTTTCACAATCAGCCTCATTGATAAAAATTTGATGTGTAACATCTTGCATAAAGCAAGAAAATTTATAGTTGAAACAGCCAGGATTTCCTGAATTTTTAATTTTAGTAAAATGATTTGGCACAAGTAAAATATCACCATAAATAAATCGATGCTCAAAATTACTTTTATTAAAATATACAATTGTTTTGCCTGATACACTTTGTTGATGAATGAACTCAACATCTGCCAAAGCCTTGTAGCTACCGGCTTTTTCAATCGGATTTTCTAACAATCGGATTTGTACAATTTTATTTTTCGGAGAAATTAAATTTCCGTAATAATCAGATTGATGATTTACAAACTGAGTTTGAGTGATAATAATTCCTGAAAAAAATAAAATCAATTGTATTAAAATACCATTCAACTCAAACCATTTAAAACTAATTTTAAGCGATGAAAACTGGAATATTGCGTAAGCTGCAATTACAATAGATAAAGGAATAATAAAAGGAATAATGTTACTCCATTCAAAATGAAGCTGAGCAAAAATGCCCAATGCAAAAGGAAATACTATTCTTAAAAAAGGAGTTTGAGCAAAAAAAAGTTGCAGTGAAGTTGGGAGTTTCATTGCATTATAAAAAGATTAAAATAAGCCATTAAACTCAGCTCGAACCATATTAACCACTTTGCCTAAATCTTCTTTTTTTTCAGCAAAGTTTAAGTCATCAACATTAATCACTAACAATTTGCCCATAGTGTAATTTTTAGCCCAATTGTCATAGTGTTCATTTAGTCTTTTCAAATAATCTAACCGAATATTATCTTCATAATCTCTCCCTCGTTTTTCAATTTGATTTACTAATGTACCAATTGAAGCTTTTAGATAAATCATCAAATCAGGTGGATCAACCATTGAATGCAATGTTTTGAAAAGTGAATGATAATTTTGAAAATCACGAGTTGTCATCAACCCCATTTCATGAAGGTTAGGCGCAAATATTGAAGCATCTTCATAAATTGAACGATCCTGAATTACCGTTTCATCACCTTTATGAATGTCAATAATTTGTCCAAAGCGGCTGTTTAAAAAATATATTTGAAGGTTGAAACTCCAACGCACCATATCTTCATAAAAATCATTCAAGTAAGGATTGTTTTCAACGTCTTCATAATGAGGAGTCCAACCAAAATTTTTGGCTAACAATTTAGTTAATGTAGTTTTACCAGCACCAATATTTCCTGCAATTGCAATATGTTTAGGCGGTTTTTTTGTAGTTGATTTTTTTGACACGGATAAAATTGTAGTAGGTTTTAAAGAGTTCCGAAATTACAACCAATATTTAAAATGGTGCAATTTTTTGGCTAAAAAATGTAAGTTTTTTTTGAAGATTTGAATTTAATTTAATCTTACAAGTTCATGATCTGGATTTTCATGCACCCATACACATGATGCTTCTAACATCCGAAGACTTAATTCATATCCTGAAACTTCAATTGCCATTGGGTCACCAAGCGGTGCAATTTTCACTACTCTCACCAATTCGCCAGGCAAACAACCCATTTCCATTAATTTTGTTGAAACGGTATCATCGCTAAAACGACTCACCACACCAAACTCACCCACTTTTAATTTTGATAATTGTTTCACTTATTTTTCGTGTATAGAATTTTAAAAAATGTTAGGCAATATTTCATCAATAATTAATGACGAATATATCTTTTATCTGACCTGAACTTCGTTGGAGTAGCAGCATCTTTATGCCCCCATACTGATGATGAATGACAAGATGTGAAAACAAAAAGCCCGAACATAGTGAATAACAACAAAGCATTTATTTTGTTTTTCATGATGGTTGATTTTTATCGAATGAAGTTGTTTTAGAAAATTTTGGGCATTCGTGGCATCTGCTGCCAGCTTTTGAGCCGCCGCATGAAGTAAACAAAATTAACGCAAATGCTACTATTGGTAATGCTTTAACTAATTTCATATAATTTATTTGATGCTGTAAAGTTAACGTAAAAAATCAAAAAATGTTTCAGTAAATATTCGGCTAAAAATAAATTTAACAAAAAACTATTTATCCTGAAACAAGGAAGTGATAGTATTTGTGTCAGTTAATTTATTGTACATTTTTTTTATCATCCAATTTGGTAATTGATGAATAATCCAAAACAATAAAACATAGTGCCACAATTCTCTTTGATGGCTTAATCTTCCATACTTAAATGAAAGATTTTTTACATAATTCACCTTTGGCATCCTAACATTTTGGTATTTTTCAAAAGCCATATTAACTGAATCAAATTCACTCAAACATCTGCTTATTGTGTAAGCGCTTTCAATTGCTAAACATGCGCCTTGTGATAAATCAGGTGTACAACAATGAACGGCATCACCAACAAAAACAATTCTTGCATTATACCAATTCTCCATATTTGCTGCAATATCATGAGTGTTGGTTATAATAATTTTATCAGCATCTGATGCATCAATAAAGGCACATACATCTTGATGAAAATTTTTAAATTTTGAAATCAAGTTTGTTTTAAAGCTTTTAGTATCATCATTTATCTTATCCTTTTGCCACAATACAGTACACCAATAATACAAATCATCTTTGCTGTGAATTACTGTAAATCGTTTGTTTTCACCCCAAAATTCAACAGCTGAGTGATTGTATTTTTCAAAACCTTTTATTTTTGAAATCCCTCGATAAACAACTTGACCAACATTTCTTAATTCAATTTTTGGCAAAATTGCTTTCCGAATATTTGAATTAATTCCATTTGCTACAATTAATACATCATAGTCAACAATGCTTTCATTAATTTGAATTTTTACTTTATCAGTTTCACTAACTACTTTTTCAATTCTGCATCCTAATGTATATTCATCATCATTTAATGAACTACATAAAACTTTAATTAAATCAGCTCGATGAATGGCATACATAGGTTGCCCAATTTTCATATCACAAGTCAATTCACTCTTTAAATCAGTTATTTTAAATGATTGAATAGGATTAGATAATTCAGAAAATAAATCTCCAACACCTAAGATTTGAAGTAATTCAAACGTTGTTTTATTTAACAAAACACCAGCGCCCACCTCTTTGAATTCACCGCATTGTTCATACAAATGAAATGCAATTCCCTTACTTTTTAAGGTAAGAGCCGCAGCCAATCCAGCTATTCCACCACCAACTATTGCTACTTTCATTTTATAATTTCAATGTAAAGATAAAAGATTAACTCAAACCGATTTTGTGATTTGAACACATTTTATAATAATGTAAAAGTGCATTCGATTATCTTTGCACCTCAATTTTAAGAATCATAATTTCAAATGAAAATATCATACAACTGGTTACGCAATTATTTGCCTGTTAGCATTTCGGTTAACGAGGCATCTGAAATATTGACTTCAATAGGTTTAGAGGTTGAAGATGTGATAGCATACGAATCGCTAAAAGGTGGATTGAAAGGTGTTTTGGTTGGTGAAGTGCTTACTTGCGAAAAACACCCTAATGCTGATAAATTAAGATTAACAACAGTGAACATAGGTGCAGAACAAATTTTAAAAATTGTTTGTGGTGCACCCAATGTTGAAGCTGGGCAAAAAGTAATGGTAGCAACAATAGGAACAACAATTTATCCTACAGGCGGCGAACCATTAACCATGAAAAAAGCAAAAATTAGAGGCGAAGAAAGTGAAGGTATGATTTGCGCTGAAGATGAATTAGGCTTAGGAGCAAGTCATGCAGGTATTATTGTATTGCCCAATGAAACAAAAGTTGGAACTACTGCTGCTGAATATTTCGGAATTTACAATGATTACATCATCGAAATTGGATTAACTCCAAATCGTTCGGATGCATTTTCGCATATTGGTGTAGCCCGTGAAATGGCGGCTTGGTTAGCAGTTCATAAGCCAGAAGCTTTGCCTGTTGAAGGATTCAACAACCCAATCCAATCAAACAAAAATAATTTATCTCAAAACAATCTGGGCAATAATGGCTTTAGTATAGAAGTATTGAATACAGAAAAATGCGGCAGATATACTGGCATTTTAATTAACAATATCAAAGTAAAACCTTCACCTGATTGGTTGCAAAATAATTTAAAAGCCATTGGTTTAAAGCCAATCAATAATATTGTGGATGCTACTAATTATGTGTTGCATGAAACAGGTCAACCGCTTCATGCTTTTGATGCAGATAAAATTGCAGGCAAAAAAATCATAGTAAAATCAGTAGCAGAAGGAACATTATTCAAATCGTTAGATGAAAAAGAAAGAAAACTTTCAGCCGATGATTTACTGATTTGTGATGCTGAAAAACCAATGTGTATTGCAGGTGTTTATGGTGGATTTGATTCAGGTGTTTCAGAAAACACAACTTCAATATTTTTAGAAAGTGCTTGGTTTAATGCTACTTCTATCCGAAAAACTTCATTTTTTCACCAACTAAGAACCGATGCTGCATTGCATTTTGAAAAAGGAATTGATGCAGCTAATATTGATGCCGTGTTAAAACGTGCGGCTTTATTAATTTGTGAAATTGCTGATGGAAAAATTTCTTCAGATATTATTGATGTCAATCATTCAATCTTTACTAATACTGAAATTTTATTAAAACAGCATCGTGTAAATGAAAAGTTGGGCATTGAATTATCAGCTCAAACTATTGAAACAATTCTTACTCAATTAGGATTTGAACTAACCAACAACAATGATAAATCATGGTTGGTAAAAGTACCATCACACAAAACTGATATTAGTATTGAAGCTGATTTGATTGAAGAAATTTTACGGTTGTATGGCTTAGATAGATTGCCTATTCCATCTGCATTGCAAGCCATTGTGCCAATCCGTTCAGGCGTTCAGGCAATTGCATTAAGAAACAAAGCGGCTAATTTTTTAGCTGCCAATGGTTTTTCAGAAATGATGAATAATTCATTATCGCAAAGTAAATATTATGAACAGAAAGACAATTTAGTTAAATTACTAAACAGCATCAATACTGAATTAGATGTTTTAAGAAACAATTTATTGTTTGGCGGATTAGAAGCAATTAATCATAATCAAAATAGGCAAAATGCTGATTTGAAATTATTTGAATTTGGCAAATCGTACACTACAATTAGTGCAGGGAATTATGAAGAACAAATGCATTTATGTTTTTGGATGACTGGCAAATTTGCTTCACAAAATTGGAATCAATCTGCAAAACCCAATGATATTTTTTCATTAAAAAATCAGTTACAAAAACTGTTTGCTATGTTGGGTATTCAAAAAACAAAAACGGAAGAAATTGAAAATTCTGCAATTTTTGAATACGGAATTAAATATTCAATTGGCAAAGAAATCATTGCCGAATCAGGTTCAATTCATCCCAATATCTTAAAACAATTTGATGTTAAAAATGATGTGATGTATGCTTCAATTAATTGGCAGGTAGTTGAAAAAGCAATGTATACTAACAAAATAAAATACACTGAATTGCCTAAGTTCCCAATAGTTCAACGTGATTTGGCTTTATTATTAAATGAAGAAATTAGTTACGCTCAAATAGAAAAAATTGCAAAAGAACAAACAGGAACATTGCTAAAAGAAGTTAGTTTGTTTGATATTTATCGAGATAAAAAAATTGGTGAAGGCAAAAAAAGTTATGCTATTAGTTTGGCTTTGCAAGATGAAAGCAAAACATTAACTGATGAAAGAGTTGAAAAAACAATGAGTAAATTGATTCAACAATTTGAACAGCAGCTTCAAGCAGAAATCAGAAAATAATAAAAAAATGCCCCAATTAGTGTTTAACTTTTGGGGCATGTTCAATTTGATTCGGCTTTTTGTTTAATTCATTTTTAGTAGAAATTATTCTTCGTATTTAACGCCTAAGGCTTTTAAAGTTTCAAGGTTTAAATTACCTACAGGTAAATGATTATCTTTTTGATATTTCACCAAAGCCGCTCTGGTATCTAATCCTAATACATTGTCAGCACCTTTAGTTCCTACTGGGTAACCTTTTTTTATTAATGCTTCTTGAATTTGCTTAACTACAGTACTATTCACTTTATTATCACATAAAATTTCTTTCCATTCACTATATCCACCTTTAGTTTTCAATACTTTTTTCGAAACTTCTTGGTATTGAGCAGGTGCTGTAATATCTTCAGTATGAGCTGCTACATCAACCACCATTTTAGTTACATTTTTAAATTCAGCTGGTATAGTTATTTCACGAGTAGTAGCTGGTGTTTTTACCACTTGTTTTGTAACTGTTTTAAATTCAGCCGGTATCACCTCTTCACGGTTTGATGCAGGTTGATCTAACACTTGCTTAGTTACAGTTTTGTATTCAGCAGGCGTTTTTTCCAAACACATAATAATACAGTCATCAGGGTTATCACTCAAGCATCCAGTTTGTTTTTTCTTTACCCATTTTTGTCCTTCAGGCTTAATTAAAACTTGCTCAGTTACAGTTTTATAGGTAGCAGATGTAGTGATAATTTTTTTAGTTTCATCTTTAACTTTTACTTGCTCAACATTGTATTCATAAATAGCAGGTACAATTTCCAAACGCTTTGACTCAGCTTTAACCATTACTTGTTCAGTAATAGTTTTATAACTGGTAGGAATAATTCTAAATGATTTTTTTTCAGGTTGAATCATCACACGTTCTGTTACGGTTTCGTAAACATCTGCTTTTAAGCATTTAGCATAGCATTTGCCCGGTTCGGCATTGGGTGGTATCACGTCGTTATCTTGCTGCGCAAAACTTGAGTTATAGTTCAATATTATTGTAGCGGATAGAAAAAGAATAAATTTCTTCATGCTTAGTTTTATATAATTTTTTATTTAGTTAAAATTAGTTGCTTCAAAGATAACAAGGCATATTTAACTTTTATAGAATTAATTTTTTGGCTTAATAATCATAGATATTATTTTGCCTCCTAAAAATGCAAATGGTAAGTATCCAATTACTGATACAATGAGCATCCATTTAGGATGTTGAATTATTGTTATATTAGCTATGGCGCCTATCATTAAAATCACACCAACAATCAAACTTGAATTTCGCCAACCATCTCTATTAACTAATGATGCCATCAGTCCTCCTAAAAATGATGATAACAACCAATATGTAACCATGATGATTAAATATTGCAATGGTATAATTGCAATAAAACCTTCAAGTGCTTTTTTATCATTTTGATTAAATCCATCAGGTATATTAATAAATTGATGTAAAATCAAATCACCAAAAGTTATCACTATAAATCCAGCAATTATTCCAACCAAAATTGCTAAAATTCGAATAAGCATACATTTTTATTTATTAGTTGCAAAGTATAAATAAATTAGCAAAAAATGAGTGTAAAAAAATTATTATCACGTCAAACAAAAAAAATTAAAATTGCTGACTTACATTTGCAGCGGCAAGTCCTATACGACCAGCTCCTGTTGACTCCCCCAGGATCGGAAGGTAGCAAGGGTAAATGGTTGTAGCGGTGCGATGTAGGTAACTTGCCATTTTTTTTATTTATGATTTCAGGATTTATGATAGATGATTTTAAACATTTATCATTTCTTTAAACATAAAACTATGAATGCCGAACAATTAAAACAACGCCTTAAATCTTTTGCTTATAGATGCGTTAATGTTTGTGAATCACTTCCTAAAAAAAGAATTGGAAAAATTATTGAAGACCAACTACTACGTTCTTCTTTTTCGTCAGCAGCCAATTACAGAGCGGCTTGCAGAGCCCAGTCGAGCAAACAATTTTTAGCCAAGTTAAATATTGCAGTAGAAGAAATTGATGAATCTCAATTTTGGTTAGAAGTAATTTCAGAACTATAATTAATAAAAGGAACCAAAATGAAACTCATTTTAATTGAAGCGGAAGAATTAGTAAAAATACTATCTTCATCAAAAAATACGATTTCTAAAAAAATACGGTAATCATAAATCATACATCAACAATCATAAATTTTTATCCTCATGAAGTTTTTCATTGACACAGCAAACCTTGACCAAATAAAAGAAGCACACGACTTGGGTATTTTAGATGGTGTAACTACCAATCCATCATTAATGGCTAAAGAAGGCATCACTGGTGAAGAAGCCGTGAATGCTCATTATGTGAAAATATGCAAAATGGTTCACGGACCTGTAAGTGCTGAAGTGATTGCTACTGATTATGAAGGAATTATCAAAGAAGGTAAAGCATTAGCAAAATTGAATGAACACATTGTGGTAAAAGTGCCAATGATAAAAGATGGTATCAAGGCCATCAAGTATTTTTCATCACAAGGCATCAAAACTAATTGCACCTTAGTATTCAGTGCTGGTCAAGCAATTTTAGCAGCAAAAGCTGGTGCTACTTATTTATCACCATTTATTGGCAGAATTGATGACATGAATTGGGATGGCGTACAATTGATTCAAGAAATTGGTCACATCTATGGTATCTATCAATTTGAAACACAAATATTAGCAGCATCAATCCGTAATCCGTTGCATATTGTAAAATGCGCTCAATCAGGTGCTCATGTGGTAACTGCGCCTTTATCAGCTATTACAGGATTATTAAAACATCCATTAACTGATATCGGATTAGCTCAGTTTTTAGCTGACCATGCTAAAGCTGCAGCGGCGAACAAGTAGTTTCATTTTGGTTATTGAGATATTAGGTTATTGAGTTAATAGGTAAAGAAATTGTATTCCTTAATAACTCAATAACGAATAACATAGTAACTGTTTTCAAAACAATCATAAATCTAAAATTCATACATAATCAATGATAACGCCCCCAGCATCAGTAAAAATATTTTCAGCAACTAATTCGCAATACATTAGTAATGATATTGTTCGTGAGTTAGAATTGCCTTTAGCAAAAATCAATATTCAAAAATTTTCAGATGGTGAAATTCAACCTGAAATTCAAGAATCAGTTCGCGGCGATTATGTTTTTGTGGTAGCTAGTACAAATATGCCTGCTGAAAATTTAATGGAATTATTATTAGTGATTGATGCCGCAAAACGTGCATCAGCAAAGTACATTACAGCTGTAATTCCTTATTTTGGTTTTGCTCGTCAGGATAGAAAAGACAGACCAAGGGTTTCATTAGGTGCAAAGTTAGTAGCTAATTTAATTGTAGCATCAGGCGCTAACAGAATCATGACAATGGATTTACATGCTCCACAAATTCAAGGATTCTTTGATATTCCGATGGACCATTTAGATTCATCTTATGTATTCATTCCTTATTTAAAAGCATTAGGAATTGATGATAATATTTGTTTTGCTTCACCAGATGTAGGAAGTACAAACAGAGCTAGAGGTTATGCAAAACATTTTAATGGTGAAATGGTGATTTGTGATAAACAACGCAAACGAGCTAACGAAGTAGCAGCCATGACTGTAATTGGAGATGTTACAGGAAAAGATATTGTATTAGTAGATGACATTATTGATACCGCAGGAACATTAACAAGTGCAGCGAAATTATTAATGGAAAAAGGTGCTAAATCAGTTCGTGCAGTTTGCACTCATCCAGTACTTTCTGGTCAGGCAATTGAACGTGTTGAAAATTCAGTATTAACTGAATTAGTAGTTTGTGATACCATTCCTTATACACGTAAAAGCGATAAAATAAAAAGATTAGAAGTTGCCCCTTTGTTTGCAACAGCAATACGAAATGCAGTTGAAAATAAATCAATCAACAGTTTATTTATCAGATAAAAACAATTTGCAACTTATTATAAAAAAGGCATTAGATAAATTAAACTAATGCCTTTTTTTATTTACAGAAAAATTATCTCAACAATATCACATCGCCTTTATAAAATTCTTTTTGATGAGTGGTTGGATGAATGAACGAAACAATAAATACATACGTGCCTATTTCCTGTAAAGTACCATTGAATGTGCCATCCCAAGCATTGCCAAATAAAGTTGTAGCAAATACTTTTTGCCCTAAGCGATTGTAAATTTTAAAATCATATTGCTGTGGTTCTACATCACAAGCTATGATAGGTTTAAAAGTTTCATCTAAGCCATCATTATTGGGTGTGAATGAATTGGGTAATAAAACTTTACAATCGCAATCAATAAAATTAATTTTTACAGAATCAGCAACTGAAGCACATGGAGGCATAGAAACTGTAACAAAATAAAACCCTGATGTATCAACCGTTATAGTATTATTTGTAGAATTTGTATTCCATAAATAAGTGGCTAATGAATATTGTGGCACTGATAAAATTATTGAATTACCTGCACACAAATTAGTATCGGTTCCTAAATTAAATTGAGGTAAATCAATCACTGATAGATTGAT
>JBDKJJ010000102.1:0-10669 GCA_039796635.1 Bacteroidota bacterium | reverse complement strand
CACACCAAGAAAAGGAAAATTGAAGATTTCTAAACCCAAACCACCAATTCAATATGCTAAAAATCCTGATTTTATGGCTGCAGCAGGTATTTGGAAAAACAATCCAATAACACAAGAAGAATTAAGACAAAAAGCTTGGGGCAACAGAAGATGAGCAAAATAATTTGCGATACAAACATAGTCATTGAACTCTTCAGCGAAGATGCAAAAACTATCCATGAGCTAAATAAAATTGGAAATGAAAATATTTTACTTTGTTCAATTACAAATATGGAATTAATTAGAGGAATTAGAAACAGAATGGATTTGCAGATTCTTGAAAAAAAGTTAAGTTCATTTAATGTTTTGCATTTCGATACTCAATGTTCTTTTTTTGCAATGAGTTTAATTTCTAAATTTCATTTATCACATGGATTAGAAATTCCTGATGCCATCATTGCCGCTACTGCCATGAATTACAACATGCCATTGTTTACTTACAATACAAAAGATTTTAAATTTATTTCAGGATTGAAATTGCATAAATAACTGTGAACAACTACCAACTTTTAATACAAAAGCTCGACGAATTTATTCGTAAATTTTACCTAAATCAATTATTAAGAGGTGCAATATATAGCATTGCAATAGTGCTTGCAGCCTTTTTAACAATTAGTTTACTTGAAAATTATTTCTATTTTGAATCATCAACAAGATGGATTTTATTGAGTTTTTTTTTAGGTGTACTTCTGTTTACACTTATTAAATATATTATTCTGCCTCTGCTTCACTTTTTTAAATTAGGCAAAACAATATCACATGAACAAGCCGCTCAAATCATTGGCACTCACTTTCAAAATGTACAAGATAAATTATTAAATGTATTGCAACTTTCGGCAATTGCGAATTCTGAATTGGCTGCTCATAGTTCGCAATTAATTATTGCTTCTATTGACCAAAAAATATCTGAACTAAAACCAATTCCTTTTCAATCGGCAGTTAATTTAAATGATAATAAAAAGTATTTGAAATACGCCATAGTTCCTACTTTGGCATTGATTGCAATTTTATTAATTGCGCCAAGTTGGATAACAAAACCTACTAAAAGATTATTAAATCCAACTGAACATTTTGAACGTGAAGCCCCGTTTGAATTCATTATTCAGAATAAAAATTTGAATGTATTACAACAAAACGATATTACACTTCAAGTGAAAATATCAGGCAAAGTATTGCCTGATGAAGTTTTTGTAAATTGGCAAAACAATGATTACAAATTACAAAAAAAATCAGTAAATGAATTTGAATACAAGCTTAGCAATTTGCAAAAGACTACAGCATTTCATTTTGAAGCAGCAGGATTCAAATCAAAAGAATATGAAATAAAAGTTATCAGTAGGCCAATGATTGTTGGATTTGTTCTACAGGTTAATTACCCAAGTTATTTAGGCAAAAAAAATGAAACCTTAAAAAACATTGGTGATATGGAAGTGCCTGAAGGAACAACGCTTTCATGGAAATTCAATACTCAAAACACAGATAATATTCAAATCAATTTTAATGATAGCACAGTATTAAAAGCTAACGAAAAAAATGATTTTAGCACAACAAAACGAATGTTGCAAGCAGCCAGCTATACATTATTTGTAAGCAACAATGAAGTAAAAAATGCGGATAGCATTACTTACCACATTAATGTAATTCCTGATTTATTTCCATCTATTTCGGTTACTGAAATTCATGATTCAGTTAATAAAAAACTAATCTATTTTGCAGGAAATGCAGAAGATGATTATGGTTTACGAAATATTATTTTCCATTACCAAATTTCATCTTCTGAAAATCCAAACTCCTCAAAACCGCTGAGTACAACTATTTCGCAACCTAATAGTAAGTATGCTCAATTCAACCATTATATTGATATTTCAAGCTTGAATGCAAAACCAGGTGATAGAGTTAGTTATTATTTTGAATGTTTTGATAACGATGGTGTGCATGGTAGTAAATCAGCCCGAACAGGAATGATGATGTATCAATTGCCTACTGATAAAGAATTAGAAAAACAAGTAACATTAAATAGCAAATCGATTTTAGCTGATTTAGAAAAAGCTTTGAAAGAAGCTAAAGATTTAAAAAATCAATTGAAGCAATTGCAAGAAAAATTACTCCAAAAAAAATCATTGACTTATGAAGAGAAAAAACAATTGCAAGAATTACAAGAAAAAGAAAAGCAATTAGAAAAGAGAATGGAAAATATGGAAGAGCATTTTGAAGAAAATAAAAATGCTTTAGCTGAAATGCAACAGCTAACGCCTGAAATGAAAGAAAAAATGGAGAATTTGAAAGAGATGATGAAAGAAATAAAGAAAGATGACGACTCAAAAAAATTAGAAGATATGGCTGAGAATATGGAGAAAATGAATAAGGAACAAATGATGGAACAGCTTAAAGACCAACAACAAAATCAAGAACAGAAGCAGAAAGAATTAGATAGAATGATGAGTATGTTTAAGCAAATGCAGTTAGATCAAAAAGTACAAGAAGCAATTAAAGATTTAAATGATTTAGCAAAAAAACAAGATGATTTACAACAGAAAACTGATGAAAATAAAAATGCTGACGCTTCAAAAAATCAAGAATTAAAAAAGCAACAAGATGATTTGAAAAAGGAGTTTGGTGATATTAAAAAGAAATTGGATGAGATTACGAAAATGGACAAGGAAGGTAAAGACCAATTGAAAATGGACGAAACCCAACAAGACCAAAAAGATATTGATCAAGAACAACAAAATTCATCAGAAGAATTAAATCAAAATCAGAATAGCAAATCGAGCAATAGTCAGAAAAAGGCTTCATCAAAAATGCAATCATTAGCAAAAAAAATGGAGCAAAAGCAAGAATCAGCTGAGGCCGAACAATTGGAAATGGATTTAAGAGCTATTCGTCAATTGCTTGAAAATCTGGTAAAATTATCTTATGACCAAGAAGATTTGATGAATGATGTAAGAACTGCCAACATCAACAATCCTCAATATTTAGCGATGATGCAACGTCAGCAAAAATTAAAAGAAGATTCAAAAATGATTGAAGATAGTTTGTATTCATTAGGTAAAACTGTGATGCAAATTAAAAAATATGTAACTGAGCAAATGACTGAAATCAATAAGTATCATAATCGTTCAATAGCAAGTTTAGAAGCCAGAAGTACTTATCAAGCAGCTGGTGAACAACAATACATAATGACTGGTGCTAATAATTTAGCATTAATGCTTACTGAAATAATGCAAAATATGCAAATGCAACAACAATCAGCAAGTAGTAAACCAGGTAGCGGCAAATGCAATAAACCGGGTGGAATGGGAAGCGGAAAACAAGGCAAAAAGAGTGGCAAGCAATTGAAAGATTTATCGAAAATGAGTAAAGAGATGCAAGAACAATTGGCAAAAATGTTGGGCGAAAAACCGGGTGAAAAACCAGGCGATAAGCCAGGTTCAAAACCTGGGCAAAAACCTGGAGGAAAAGAAATGGGAAGTGGCGGACAAAGTAATCAAGAAAGTAAGAACGGAAAAGCAAGTAATAAAGAAGGTACATCAAGCCGTGAGTTTGCTGAAATGGCGGCTAAACAAGCTGCCATCAGAAAAGCTTTACAACAATTTGATAAAGAAAACAATAAAGATGGGAAGAACAAATATGGCAACTTGCAGCAATTGATAAAAGACATGGAACGCAATGAAACAGATTTGGTAAACAAAAGATTAACAGCTGAAATGTTGCGCCGTCAGCAAGATATTGTAACAAGAATGTTGGAAGCCGAAGATGCAGAACGCAAGCAGGAACAAGATAACAAACGTGAAAGCAATACTGCCGAAGACAAACAACAACCCATGCCACCTGCTTTGAAAGAATATCTTTTAAAACGAAAAACTGAGTTAGAGTTATACAAAACGGTACCTCCTAATCTTCGCCCTTATTACAAGCAAAAGGTAGAAGATTATTTTAAGAATATAAAAATGTAAATGCATCATCAAATCGTGTTGATGATGTAACAATTGAATTCATTTTTATTCGTTACTTATAAAAATAATTTTCTTGAAAAAAATAATCTTAATTATTCTTTCAATTATCATGTTCAATTGGGCTAATGCTCAAAGAACATCGTACATGAATTTGAATACTATTGAGTTATTCAAACATCTTGAAGCAGAACCCTTAACCACTAAATATGGCGGTGTAACAGCGGTAAAAGTTGTTTATTGTTTACGAACCAATGAGGTTTATTTTTTAGATTCAAAACTATATCGATTTCATTACGATTTTTGTTTTAAAGAACTTGGTGAATCGGGCAGTTTATATGATTTTAATAAATCAAATTATTCACCCAGCAGATACCGTGAATATGTATTTGCAACAGTGAACAGATACCCAAAGCAAAATCTTTACACATTAGAATTTGCTTGTACTGAACTAATTTGCAATGATGATATTTTATGTTATAATGCTGTAACAAAAAATAGTTTTTGCAAAGATTTAAAACTATTTGTAGCTACCAATAAACAGTTAGATGATTTTCAAAAACTCAACTCTCCCACTCCATTTATTAAGCCTGATGAAGTTTACAAAGGATTAGTATATCAACCCATTATTGAAAAAGAATGCTTTGGTTATTTAAAAAAAGTTGATGTTGAAAATATTGACCGAACAATTATTAAAGCGGCAGATATTTTATTTACTAACGGAACACCATTTCAAGTTCCTATAGTAGCTGGAATAATTACTACATCATTTCAAGCGCCCCTAAGCCATGTTTGTATTTTATCTCAGAATAGAGGAACACCATTGATGGCCTGCAAAACGTTATGGAACAATAGTTATATCAATTCATTGATTGGCAAACCTGTGTATTTAGTAATCAAACAAGATACTTTCACTATTTCATTAACATCTGAAGAAAAGGTAAAAAAATATATAGCTCAACAAAAAAAGAAATCAAAAAAGCCAATTGAATTAAGAAGAAATATTTTAGTTGATACATTGATTAGTGCTGAAAACTTAAGCTATAGTTCAGTAAACTTTGCTGGCGGAAAAGCAAGTAATATGGGTGAATTGATGAATATTAATTCATTGAATAAAAAAGAAAAATTGAACCTACCTTATAAACCTTTTGCAATTCCATTATTTTTTTATGTTCAACATTTGCAAACTAATAAAATTGATTTTTTAATTAGTAATTTACTCAAAGATTCCATTACAATGGCTAATGATTCTTTATTAAGAATTGAATTAAAAAAAATCAGAAAAGCTATTACCAAATCAAAAATTGATAGTTCATTTTTAGCAAAACTTACCACCTATTTAAAACAAAACTATATTGCAAAATCATTCCGATTCAGGTCATCAACAAATGCTGAAGATATTGATGGATTTAATGGTGCAGGCTTGTATGATTCAAAAACAGGAATTTTGAATGATAGTATTAAATCAATTGAACATGCCATAAAACAAGTGTGGGCAAGCACTTGGAGCGAACGAGCTTTTAAAGAACGTAGATATTTCAATTTAAACCAAAATAATGTAGCTATGGCAATTTTGGTTCATCCTGCTTTTGGCGATGAAAATATTAATGCAGTGGCAATTACTAAAAATTTATACCGAAGCGATTACCCTGCTTATATTGTAAATCTGCAAAAAGGCGAAACGCCTGTGGTTGGCTCACCCGATAGTGTAAATTATGAACAAATAATTTTGTATGATAAATCAACTGACGAATCAAGCAATAAAATTGTAGTTGAATTTTTATCGTATAGCAGTTTAAATGATAATAAACCACTATTAAGCAATAAAGAATATGAAGATTTATACAACACATTACTTGAAATCAAGAAACACTATTATTTTAAAGTTCCGCAAATAAGAACTGATAGTTATTACAACTTTGCATTAGATATTGAATTGAAATGGATAGGCGTTGAAAATAAATTATTTGTAAAACAAGCAAGAGTTTATAATCATTAAAGTTTTTATTTTGCTAATACACCATTATTATTTAAAATATCAATGTGCTTACAATTATCAAAACTGATAGAGTTGGGAGCAAAAACAAGTTGGCTATCAAATATTGAAGTTCCCACATAATAGCTAACCCAATATTGATTTTCAAGAAAAAAAACTTCTTCCACTAACATTTCAACTTTTGATACTCCGCCTGCTGGAATTGAATCAATAAAATGCCGAAGTGTACTTGTATTTACTGGCCAAGCATCAATTTCGCCTCTTCCATTTGATTGAATCATAACATTTTTAATGTTATTTTTTCCTTTATTAATAATATAAATATACCAAGCAGTTGAGCCATCAATCAGTGTTTCAGGCACTGCTGCAATTTCAATATCTTTTGCTTCTTTTAATAATTCTGATAGTTTCATATATAAGTACAAATATAATTTCGGACTTAATAATTCAAATGTTTTAAAGAGCTAAAGTTTCAATTTCAGTTTTTTTATTATGTAATTAGGCTTTTTTGCGTAGTTAATGCACTTTAAAATGCTTGTATCTTTGCCTTATCAAAACACACAAGAAACACAAAACACAAACAAACACACAAAACACAACCCAATCATGAGAAACATTATTTTTACCTTAATTGCAGCCATCTGCATACTTTCAGTAGGAAATATTTACGCAAAAGGTCATCAAAAATTAAATAAAAAATCAAGGAAAATTGTAAGCTTTATGGAAGGCGAATTTAACAGCAATGTTAAACGAACTGCCTCAAGTGATGGATATAATGCAGCATTAAATGTAGCACCCATGTTTGCTGAAAGAAAGGAAGTAAAAGGTAATTGGATATACGTAGAGCCAACTGCAAATTCATCAGCTTTTGGTCAAAGAGTTTATAACCTTGCGAAAATCAATGATTCAATAACTGTTTGCGCTGTATATAATTTACCATCTGGTAACAATCTTTCAGCTTCAATAGATAATCCTACTGCAATGGCAAACATTAGCCCAAAAGATTTTGATTTAAAAAATGCGGCTCAAGTATTTTTAGTGTATCAAAATGAAGATGGTGAATTATCAATAGGCGGAGCAAAAGGAAAAGTTCATTATCAACCAAATACTCCGAATGGCATGGCAACAAATGTTGTAAACGCATCTTTAATGGATGGAGCTTCACAGGCATTACCTGTAAAAAATGTTTCCTTAGAAAATGCACCAACAATTACTATCGAAAAATAAGAAAAACATATTATTACTAAACACCTCAAGCGGATGATATTGAATCATCCGCTTTTTTTATTTTCAAATATTTAATAACAATTTAATATCATCCATAATTTTTAATATCAAATAATTACCTTTGCCCCACTAAAAACAAAATTATTAATAATTGATATGGAGCAAACATTTGAAAAAAATTTGAACGTGTATATTGAGGATGAAAAAGCAGCTATTGAATTAAATAGCATCATCGGCAATTTATGGTACGATAAACAAGTAGAATTAATTTTATTCAGAAATGTATTAAATGACAGAAGCACAAGTGAAGTACTGAATTTAATGCATTATAGCCGTACAGTTGTAAAACAACAAATCAATATACATCACATTTTAGCAATTGCTCGTGAAATGGCTAAAATGGATTTAGCACCTGCACGTATTGATATCGGTAGATTAGGAAGCGAATGGTTAAATGAAGCATCAAAATATAACAATGATGTAGCTGCATTTACAAATGATAAAATGAAAGATTTTGTTGGTGCTGATAAAATTGATTTGCAACCAAAAGATGTGATTTTATATGGCTTTGGTCGTATTGGTCGTATTGCTGCTCGTGAATTAATTACGCAAGCAGGTAAAGGTCAGCAATTAAGATTAAGAGCCATTGTAACTCGTGATAAAACAGATGAAGATATTTCAAAACGTGCTGATTTATTGCGTAGTGATTCAGTTCATGGCCCATTCCCAGGAACTGTAATTGCTGATACTGAAAATAGATGTTTGATTGTAAACGGTCATCGCATTCACATGATTAATTCATCTGACCCTACATCAATTGATTATACAGCTTATGGTATTCATGATGCTTTGGTGATTGATAACACAGGCGTATTAAGAGATAGAGAAGGATTAGGTAAGCATTTAAAATCAAAGGGAGTTAGTAAAGTATTGTTAACAGCTCCTGCGAAAGGTGATATTCCGAATGTTGTACATGGTGTAAATCATGAAAGCATTAATGATAATGAAAATATTTACTCAGCTGCAAGCTGCACTACTAATGCCATCGTACCAGTATTAGCAGTTATTGAAAAGCAATTTGGTGTTGAACGTGGTCATATTGAAACAGTTCATTCCTATACTAATGACCAAAATTTATTAGATAATTATCATAGCAAATACAGAAGAGGTAGAAGTGCGGCTTTAAATTTAGTAATTACTGAAACAGGTGCTGATAAAGCAGTTGCAAAAGTACTACCACAATTAGCAGGAAAACTTACTGGTAATGCTGTTCGAGTTCCTACTCCAAATGTTTCATTAGCTATTTTAAATTTGCAATTAAATAGTGCAGTAAGCAAAGAAAGCATTAACGAAACTATGCGTAATGCAGCTTTATCAGGCAATTTAGTTGAACAAATTCAATATATGGATAGCAATGAACTAGTAAGTAGTGATTTAGTCGGAAATCCATGTGCTTCAATTTTTGATTCACAAGCAACTATCGTAAGTAAAGATGGTAAAAGTGCAGTTTTATATTGCTGGTATGATAATGAATATGGCTATACACGTCAAGTAATTCGCTTCAGTAAATGGATTGCAGGTGTTGTAAGATTACGCTATTATTAATATTAATCCAAAATAATAACTCATTTCAAATTCCTTATTTCATTAAATATGAAGTAAGGAATTTGTTTTTAATTAAAAAATGAAAGCAGTTATACAAAGAGTTTTAAATGCTTCTGTTGAAATAAATCAACAAATACATTCTACAATTAATCAAGGATATTTAATTCTGTTAGGAATAGCTAATGATGATACTATGGATGATATAGAATGGTTAGCAAATAAAATTATTAACCTTAGAATTTTTGCTGATGAAAATGGATTAATGAATCTTTCTATTAAACAAATTAAAGGTGAAATCCTTTTGGTCAGTCAGTTTACATTGTTTGCACAAACTAAAGGAAGTAATCGCCCAAGCTTTATCAATGCTGCAAAACCTAATATTTCAATTCCTTTATATGAAAAATTTATAAGCATTTTAGAATCAAAATTTGATGCAAAAATCAAGACAGGAATTTTTGGAGCTGATATGAAAATATCACTTACTAATGATGGACCCGTTACAATAATTATCGATACAAAAAATAAAGAATAAAAGAAATCAACAGTATTTAAGGTTGAAAACATTTTATATTTTCGATTTGAATAAAATAAAAACATTATAAGTTTGCAGAATCATGAATAAATCTACAAGCAAAGGAATTTTAATTCCTGTGGGGGGGGCTGAAGACAAAGGTACTGATTTGGAAAAAGGGGTGATTGAACGTAATAGAATGGTTTTTTTTGAATTAGGTATTTTAACAAAAATTGCACACGAAATTGGAGATGAATCAAAGCGAATTGAAGTGGTAACTACTGCCTCATCAATTCCTGATGAAGTTTTTGAAAACTATACTGAAGCTTTCGGAAAATTAGGGTATAAAAATATTGGGCACATTCGTGTTCGTGAACGTAAAGACGTTGATACACCTGAAATGATTGAACGTTTGAAAAACTGTGATGGTATAATGTTTACAGGGGGTAATCAGTTGCGCTTATCTTCATTTTTTGGCGGCACTGATTTTTTATCTATTCTAAAAGATAGATACGAAAATGAACCCTTTGTTATTGCTGGTACAAGCGCAGGCGCTATGGCAATGAGCAATACGATGATTTATGAAGGAAATGCTACTACCGCTCATTTAAAAGGCGAAGTAAAAATATCAACTGGTTTAGGATTTATGCATGATGTAATCATTGATTCGCATTTTGACAAACGGGGTCGTTTTCCTCGTTTAGCACAAGCAGTAGCTGCTAATCCTGGTGCAATTGGAATTGGATTAAGTGAAGATACAGGGATTATTGTTCGAAATGGATGTGAGATTACAGCCATTGGAAGTGGTGCTGTTTATATTTTTGATGGAAAAAATATTGGCTACAATAACATTGGAGATTTATCATTCGGCAAACCAATTGCTTTCTCTAATTTAATGGTACACATCATGAGTGACGGCATTAAATACAACACCTCAACACGTGTTTTTGAACCTGTAGAAGAAACGGTTTAAAAAAATACTTGCTTTATTCAATTTACAGTTTAATTTTGTTGTGAAACTTTAGGGGCGGCTTTTTTAATTATTAATTGATAATTAGTAATTATGAATTGTCTGAGATGTACCCTTAGAACTTGAAACAGGTAATGCTGGCGAAAGGAAAAGAAATGCAATTTGAAAATGTGTTGATTTGAAGATGAATTGCGATTACTTCCCAAACTTTTATTTCCTGTAATTTATTGAATTATTGAGTTAGTGATTTATTGACTTGTCCTTCTTTTGAAGGAAGGATTAAATCATCAACTCAACCAATCATCAACTCAACAAATGAATATTGAAATAAACAATGAAACAAAAACTATCGCTGAAAATTTTTCAGC
>JBDKJJ010000101.1:0-3714 GCA_039796635.1 Bacteroidota bacterium | reverse complement strand
CATCTTGCATTTCTTTTATTGGCCCAATAATTTGTCCGTTTTTAAATGAACCAACATATTCATTGCCTCCAATTATCAAAGTATCAAACTTGGAATACAAAGTATCACCTTTTGGAATGGGCAGTGTATCAAAATTCAAAACAAAAGAAATATTAACTGTTTTCTGCTTATAAATGGTAAGTATTTCATCTGAATTTGCAGGAATACCACTCATTAATAAATTTGCATCAGCACCTGTTCCATCAAATATTGCTAGGGGAGTTGCGCCATTATCTAAAGTTTTATATTTATATTCAAAAGTGCCATCACTCTCGGTTTCAATAGTTTTTAATGAGCCACCACTATTGTCAACAAAAGCGGTACTACGCTGACGAATATCAATTTTGATTTTTCCAACAGGTTCACCACAATCATTATAAATTACACCGCTTAATTTATATTTAGTTCTCTTGCTACAGCCACCTACTATAACAGTGATTGGCGCTAATAGTAATAAAATATAAATGAAAAATTTCCCTTTGTTCATTCTAATGAATTAAATTTTGATTGCAAAAATAAAAATTGTTTGTTAGTAAAACGAATAAGTTTTTTTGGCTAAATTATTTATGATATTGAATACTCAATCGCTTACTTTTGTTTCAAATTATTTATAAAAAATGGAATGGTTTAAAGATTGGTTTAATAGTAAATACTATCACATACTTTATAATCATCGTAATGATGAAGAAGCTCAGGAATTTCTTGATAATTTAATGAATTATCTTAATCCGAAATTGAATTCGTTTATGTTAGATTTAGCTTGCGGAAAGGGTAGGCATTCAAAATACCTTAATACTAAAGGATTTGATGTAACTGGCGTTGATTTGGCAAGCAACAGTATTACTGAGGCAAAAAAGTCAGAATCTGAAACTTTGCATTTTTTTGAACATGATATGCGCCAAGTATTAAGAGTTAATTATTTTGATTACGTGTTTAGCTTTTTTACAAGCATGGGATATTTTGATAACTTGAATGATGATGTAAAGCAATTTAATGCCATGTGTGTGGCTTTAAAAAATGAAGGTTCGTTAATAATTGATTTTTTGAATACTGAAAAATCAAAATCAAAATTGGTTAAAAATCGAACTATTGAAAAAGAAGGAATTAAATTTAATATTGAATCTTTTTTTGAAAATGGGTATTTCAATAAAATTACTGAAATTGTTGATGGTAATAAAACCTATAAATCACATGAAAAGGTTAGAGGATTCTTATTAAATGACTTTGAAAAATTACTTCATCAACAAGGAATGGTAATAAAAAATATTTTTGGTGATTATTCCTTAAATCAATTTGATATTAAAAATTCAGATAGATTGATAATTCATGCACAAAAAAAATCCGAGTAATATTTTACTCGGATTTTTTTTGATTACATCGTTTCTTGAATATCCTTCATTATTTTCAAGGCCATATTGTTGGCAATATTTTCATACCTACTTTCAGCGTAAACTCTAATAATAGGCTCAGTATTCGATTTTCGAAGATGAACCCAGCCTTCACTCATAGTTATTTTTAAACCATCAGTATTATTTAGGTCTTCGTTTTTATATTTATCAGCTATCTTTTCTAATACTACATCTACATCAGTACCTTTTGTTAAGGTGATTTTGTTTTTTGAAATCACATAATCAGGATAAATGTTTCTTAAAAGTTTTGTTGTTTTTCCAGATTTAGCTAAATGTGTTAAAAATAAAGCAATCCCAACTAAAGCATCTCTGCCATAGTGCAATTCAGGATAGATAATACCACCATTTCCTTCACCTCCAATCACCGCATTTTTTTCCTTCATTAATGCTACCACATTAACTTCGCCTACAGCAGCACCAAAATGTTCGCCGCCATGTTTTACAGTAATATCTTTCAATGCAGTAGTTGATGATAAATTACTAACTGAATTACCTTTTTTATTTTGTAAAATGTAATCAGCAATTGCCACCAAAGTATATTCTTCGCCAAACATTTGTCCTTCTTCGGTAACAAAACAAAGTCTATCAACATCAGGATCAACAACAATTCCTAAATCAAATTTTTTATGTTTCACCTCATTAGCAATTGCTACTAAATGCTCAGGTAATGGCTCAGGATTATGAGCAAATTTTCCGTTCGGGGTTTCGTTTAATACAACTACTTCTTTCACACCAAGTTGTTTTAACAACATAGGTACTACAATTGAACCAGTTGAATTAATTCCGTCAACAACAATTTTGAATTCTTTTTTAGCAATTATATCTTTATCAACTAATGGTAATGCAAGTATTTTATCAATGTGTTTTTGAAAATAGGAATCATCATTTCGTGATGAACCTAAATCATTTACATCAGCAAAAACGTATTTTTCTTTTTCGGCAATCTTTAAAACTTTTTGTCCTTCTTTTTCTGAAATAAACTCACCAAGATGGTTCAAAAGCTTCAATGCATTCCACTCTTTTGGGTTATGGCTTGCAGTTAAAATAATACCTCCACCAGCATTTTCATCAGGTACAGCAATTTCAACAGTAGGGGTGGTTGATAATCCAAGATTAACAACTTCAAAACCCATTGATATCAATGTGCCAATAACTAAATGTTCCACCATTTGCCCACTAATTCGGGCATCACGGCCAACTACCATTTTCTTTTTGCCACTATTTTCATAAATAAATGTAGCAAATGCAGCAGTGTACTTTACAACATCTAATGGTGATAATGATTCTGAAGGTTTTCCTCCAATTGTTCCTCTAATTCCTGAAATTGATTTTATCAGCGTCACGGTTCTTTATTTTTTATTAGAATGTAAGATAGGATTTTTTTAATAAAAAAACCTGCTTAAAAATTCAAGCAGGTTTTAAGTTGAAATTTGTAAATATTATTCAGCTGAAGGAGCTTCTTCAGATGCGGCTTCAACAGCTTCAGTAACTACTTTTTTAGGAGCAATTTTTTTAGCTTCAGCTTTTTGTTTTCTGTGAGCATCTTTTTTAGCATTAGCTTTTGCATCGTGCTGAGCCATAAATTCAGTGAATTTAGCTTCAACATCTTCAGCTTTTACTACGCCTTTCTTAACACCTCTTAAAAGATGACGCTTAAACAAAATACCTTTATAAGATAAAATACGATGGGTAGTTTCAGTAGCTTGAGCACCTTTATCTAACCATGAAATAGCTTTATCAATATTAATTTCAATTGTAGCTGGAACAGTTAATGGGTTGTAAGAACCAATTTTTTCAATGAACTTACCATCACGTGGTGAACGGCTATCAGCCACTACGATTTGATAAAAAGGCGCTTTTTTGCGACCATGACGTTGTAAACGGATTTTTGTTGGCATAAATAAAACAAGTTATTTTTTTGCGGTTAATAAATAATTTTTAATAATGGGCGCAAAAGTAAGAGTTATATATCTAAAATTATAATTTTTGTTGAATTAAAAACAAAAGACCCCTCATAAAAATGAAGGGCCTATTACTATTAAACCACTAATAGAAATATCTTTTGAGACTAAAAAAACGTAACAACATTTTTTTAGAAACTATAATTATTTTAATTTACCTGAATTAAACTTTTCAATTTGTGGTTTAAATAATAATATTTTTAGTTTTACCTAAAATTTTCACCCACTGCAAACGTAACATTTGTTACAAAATTAAAAATTACGGAAATCACGTATTTTTCTACGTAAAAATACGTAGATGATAA
>JBDKJJ010000100.1:0-6095 GCA_039796635.1 Bacteroidota bacterium | reverse complement strand
GGAGTTAAAGAAAGTTTTGTTTTTGCTTTGCTCCATCGGAGCAAAATATTAATAGAAGAGAGAAAACAACCCTCATTTCCCCTTTTTTTTTTCATCAACTCAATTATTGTTTACAACTTTCTAAAAAATACCCTTTATTTTCAAAAAAAGGTGTAAATTTGCAACCATAACCAATAAAAAATACCTTTTTTATGTCAAGCCTTCGTTTTCATGCTATCAAAAACATCAATAAGCATGTTGATGTCAATCCTGATTTAGAAAATAAAGTCAGCGATTATTATGGTAAAAATGTTTTCACTGAAGATGTGATGCGTCAGCATTTACCAAATGACGTTTTCAAAAAAGTAAAACATGCCATTGCCAACGGAACAAAATTGGATAGAGAAATTGCCAATGAAGTATCTAACGGAATGAAAGCATGGGCAATGACCAAAGGCGTAACACACTACACACACTGGTTTCAACCATTAACAGGAACTACTGCTGAAAAACATGATGCGTTTTTTACGCCAACTTCAACAGGAAAAGGTATTGAAGCATTTGATGGCAACGCATTAATTCAACAAGAACCTGATGCGTCTTCATTCCCAAATGGTGGCATTCGTAGCACTTTCGAAGCTCGTGGTTATACAGCTTGGGACCCATCTTCACCAGCATTTATCATGGAAGTGAACAATGGTAAAACATTGTGCATTCCTACTATTTTCGTTGCTTACAGCGGCGAAGCGTTAGATTATAAAGCACCATTATTGAAGTCATTGCATTTGTTGGAAACAGCAGCATTGCCTGTTGTAAATTATTTTGATAAAGCTTGTACAAAAGTGAATGCAACATTAGGTTGGGAACAAGAATATTTTGTGATTGATGAAGAATTATTTTTAGCTCGTCCTGATTTGATGATGACTGGCAGAACTATTTTCGGACATACGCCAGCAAAAGGACAACAGTTGGAAGACCATTATTTCGGAACAATTCCTGAACGTGTGTTTGCTTACATGATGGACTTTGAAAAAGAATGTTTCAAATTAGGTATTCCATTAAAAACTCGTCATAATGAAGTAGCACCAGGGCAGTATGAAGTTGCGCCAGTATTTGAAGAAGTGAATATTGCAGTTGACCACAATCAATTGTTGATGGATATTATGGAACGTGTTGCAAGACGACACAGATTGAAAGTGTTGTTACACGAAAAACCATTTGCAGGTGTGAATGGAAGCGGCAAACATAACAACTGGAGTTTGGGAACTGACACAGGTTCTAACTTGTTAAGTCCGGGTAAAACACCAAAAACTAACTTACAATTTTTGACTTTCTTCATCAATACTATTAAAGCAGTGCATGACCATGCGGATTTGTTGAGAGCATCAATTGCTTCAGCAGGAAATGACCATCGCTTGGGTGCTAACGAAGCGCCACCAGCTATTATCAGTGTGTTTGCAGGAACTTATTTAAGTGAAGTGCTTCGTGAAATTGAAGCAAGAGTAAGTGATAAAAAGAAACCAAATGATACTGACAAAGTGATGTTAAAAATGGATATTCACAACAAGATTCCTGATTTGTTGATGGATAATACTGATAGAAACAGAACTTCTCCGTTTGCATTCACAGGAAATAAATTTGAATTCCGTGCCGTTGGTTCTTCTGCGAATTGTTCAAGTGCGATGACAGTTTTGAACACCATTGTTGCGAATCAATTAATGCAATTCCATAAAGATGTAGAAGCGATTGCTGAAAAAGGCGAACGCAAAGACGGAGCAATTTTAACCGTTTTGCGTAAATATATTTCTGCTTCAAAAAACATTTTATTTGAAGGCGATAACTATAGCGATGAATGGAAAAAAGAAGCTACTACAAAACGTGGTTTGAAAAATATCACTACTACGCCGCAAGCTTTAGATGCTTATGTAAGCAAATCATCAGTGAAATTATTTGTAGAAAATGGCATCTTCAATGAAACAGAATTGCATGCTCGTTATGACATCATGTTGGAAGATTATTTCAAAAAGGTTCAGATTGAAGCTCGTGTGATGGAAGATTTAGCATTGAATCAAATCATTCCTTCAGCTATTGAATATCAAACTAAATTGATTGCTAATGCACAAGGTTTGAAAGATTTAGGTTTAGCAAAAAATGCTACTGCTCAAATTGAATTGATTAAAGAAATTTCAGAACGCATTGCTAAAATCAAAACCAATTGCGAAGCGATGAACAATGAACGCAAAAAAGCAAATGCTTTGACCGATATGAAAAAGAAATCAATTGCTTACTGCGATAAAGTAAAAGCATACTTCGATGTGATTCGTTATGAAGTTGATAAATTAGAAGAGATTGTTGACGATTCATTATGGCCATTGCCGAAGTATAGAGAGATGTTGTTTGTACGTTAATGTAGAGTCGGATAATTATCCGACTTCGATTATCATTAAGGTTCGCCAAACTTTAAATACCAAAAAGCCTCGGAGAAAATTTCTTCGGGGCTTTTGATTTAAAATACTTTCATTCCTTTTCCTGTTGTGATTAAGCTATGCAAACTCTTTCCTACCAATTCACTCCAAGCACCTGAGCAATCGCCATAACATTGAAACTTTGGTGTTAAGCCAACATGTGTAAATCGTAATTCCGTTTTATTGCCTGCTTCCGAAATTTCAAAAATCACTTTTGTGCCAGTCCATTCTGTGTGATTAGTGAATGAATTTAAATTGCTTTCAGTAATTAACCAAACTACTTTTTTATTCTGAATAATTTCTACCACTTTTTGTGTAGTGATGTGAAAATCCATCATATTGTAAACGAATTCATCATTGAGTTGGTGGCTCTTTCCATTGATTTCCCCTTGCCACCATTCTCTAACATTATTAATTGCTTCAAAAACTTTTGCTGCTGATTGCTCTACTAAAAATGAAGTTGTGAAATCTTTGTTTTCCATTTTGTTTGTTTTTTATTAATTAAGCTTTGCTTTTAATTCCTTAAAATTTTTTCCATCTTTTTTCCTTTGGCTAATTCATCAACCAATTTATCTAAGTATCTCACTTTTTTGGTCAACGGATTTTCTATTTCTTCAATTCTATAACCGCAGATTAATCCAGTGATTAATTCAGCTTTTGGATTTAATTTAGCTTGCTTAAAGAAGCTTTCAAATGTTGCTTTTTCATTGATAAGTGTTTTTAATTTTTCTTCTGAAAATTGTGTGAGCCACAAAATAATTTGATGTAATTCTTCCACAGTTCTACCTTTTTTTTCTACTTTATTTATATACAAAGGATACACAGAAGCAAAAGTCATTTTTGCAATTCGTTCATCAGTTTTGGTATTGTTCATCATAAATTATTTTTAAAAGATTAATCAAATTTAAATTAAAAATAGCTGTTTAACTTATCTCAGTTTTAGCAAATTAACAACAATCTGCATTCTCCGTTTTTTTCAACTGGCGCTCTATGAATGCAAGGCAATACATGGCTTTCAGGGCTATCTACAGCCAATCGCCAAAGGTTACCTATGCCCAAATTAATTAGGTTTGCACTTGGTTTGGCTTGATAATGCAAATCGAAAAAATTATCGGTTAAATAGGTTTCAAATTCATCTTCAGTGCCAATGAAATTGCTTTTGAGTTGATTCCTAATTTCAGGAATAAGCACTTTTTTTTCTGCCAATTCATTAGGTAAAATTTCGCTTGGTTCTCCAAAATAAGTACACAAAAAAGTATCTGTATTAATGGGCGAACTATCAGCATGAAATGAATAAACATCGGTTGGAAAAAATGAATTTGAATCATCTCTTTCATAATATTTAATCAAATTTAAAATAGGTGATGCACCATGATTTTTCAATAATTGCAAATCATTCAAAATAATACTTCGAGCAAGTTGTCCTTGTTCGGTCAATTGCATTGCTACTAATTGCTTTTCATCAATTACAGTAATATTTTCTATGGGTTGAATGGCTCTAACTATTTCACCAAAATCACCCATCAATTCTCGATGCAAGCACATTGCATTTACATCATTTTGAAATGGGTTAGAAATTAGACTTTCAAAATTGCTGACAATTTGAATTTGATGATTTGATGTGATTGAAGTATTCATTAATTAACTTAAAAAATTGTCAGAGAAAAGAATTCAAATTGATTATTAATTTGCAAGATAGAATATTTGAAAATTATTTGGTTACTGAGATTAAATCAATTGCAATTTGGGATGGCACATTTTAAAATTTTGTATCTTTACCAAATGGCGATAAATAATATTCTTCAAACCCGATGCAACAATGCTTGCGAATTGTGTAGTGAGCAAAATGAAAATTTACAAGCGTATTCAGTTCCACCCAAAAATGATGATTCAGAAGATAATCAAGTAGTATTATGCACTAATTGTATTTCATCTATTCAATCTTCAAACTTTGAAGATAAAAATTATTGGCGATGTTTAACTGGAAGTATTTGGAGTGAAGTGCCTTCGGTACAAGCTTTATCTTATAAAATTTTGAACAAACTAAAATCAGAAGATTGGGCTTCGGAGGCTTTGGAATCTGTTTTTTTAGATGAATCAGTTATCAATTGGGCTAATGCTGAAGATGAAATGGAAGCCTCTAAAGTAATACATAAGGATGCTTATGGAGTTGTATTAGCAGGTGGCGATACAGTAATATTAACTCAAAACTTAAATGTAAAAGGAGCTAATTTTATTGCACCCAAAGGAACTATAGTAAGAAAGATAAAATTAGTAGCTGATAATGCTGAACAAATAGAAGGAAAAATAGAAGGTGATGTAATTGTGATTTTAACAAAGTTTGTAAGGAAATCAACTGTATAATTTTAGAATTAAAATAAAAAAAGGCATACCAATTTGGAGTGCCTTTTTTGTTTTAATCAAATGTGATTCGTCTGTTTAGTAAGCATAATTAATATGCATCGTTTCAACATTTACCACTTCCTTTCTTTTGCTAATGGTTACTGATTTTTTAACGTAGCTAAATGGATTGAAATGTCCATTTGTGTTAGGTTTATTATCAGATAAAACATACACCGTATAATTTCCTTTTTGTAAAAAATCAAATTTGTAAGCGCCATTGTAAGATGTCTTTGTGCTTTGGCTTGCTACTGTATCTTTATCATAACATAAATAAACAGTAGTAGATGCAATGAATCCTGAACCAAGGTAAAGATTGTTTTTGTTATCAAAAATTGTATCAGCATATACGTTGCCAGTAATTTGAGCAACACCGCCTGTTCCGGGTTGTTTTTTACAAGATGCAAGATTAAATCCAGATATAATTACTACTAAAAGTAAACTAATTTTTATTGTTGATTTCATATTGATATTTTATTTTCATTGAAAAATGTCAGTGCTTTCTTTTTTGTCATCGCCTGCATCTTCGTATTCATTTTTATGTTTTTTGTGCTTATGTTTTTTGTAAGGAAAATCAAATTCATAAGTAATTCCTAAAACTTTTTCAATGCTAGGTTGCCCCATTACATCTACATCAGGTTGATATAAAAAAAATGGATTGATAAAATGATTTTTGAAGAATTCATATTCAAAGCCGATACTATTTCTAATCTTACTTACTCTTACTCCTGCTGTTTCAAAATCAATATAGGGTTCAGAAAAAATATAAACTTTAGATTTAGAGTTGAGAATGTATTTGCAGGTAATTCTGTTTCGCCATTCATTCACAGGTTCACTTTTCATTTCTCTTTGGTATTGATACAACATTGAATTTTGTTCATGCTGAAATGCAGTTCGATAACCAATTGCAAATTTTTTTATTTTTTTTCGAGTTGATAAAGCAAAGAAAAATGAATGTAAGTATTTGCTGTATGAATCTCCAAATTGGTAAACAAACTGACTATTAATTTTTGAAGTTAATTTATAATCAAGATTCAAATAGTAGTAACTCCATTTAAAAGTTGAAAGATTATTATCAAGCCTCATTTGGTATTGAAGCCCAATGCTCAATTTTTTTGTAATTCCTTTATTGCCCTGAATCCAAAGCCACATTTCGTTATCATTGAAACGTTGAGCTGATGAGGCTTTGGTTAAAAGAAGAAATAATATTAATAATTTGAATTTCAAGAAGTGATTTTTTTTGGAGAAAAT
>JBDKJJ010000099.1:0-3347 GCA_039796635.1 Bacteroidota bacterium | reverse complement strand
ACTATTTTCAAACTGTATCGGCATTTACCACTTCACAAATCCTAAATTGTTTGGACTATTTTGTTGTTGGAATTGGTATAATTTATTTTTCATTTTAGTATTACAGTAATGATTTTGAATTTCTAATCATTTCAGCATAATTCATTTTTTTTGATAACGCATTTATTGCCAAAGTAATTCGTTTTGATTTTGTAGCATCTGTTTTTGCTGATTCAATCCATTTGCTAAAATAATTTTGGTGTGATTTGGGCTGACTGTAAAAAAATGATTTTGCTTTTTCATCATCTTCAAGGCAATCAACAAAATCGGTATCTAATTTATATTCTGATTTATCATGCTGAAGTTCAACTTTAATTTTATTACCATGAATTTTTCTAATCGCCTTCCTTACATCTGCTTTTAATGCCATAATAAAAGTTCCATCGCCCATTGGCAACAAAGCCATTCCACTAAAAGAAAAATTATCTAATTTTCCTTTTACTCTAAATGATTTTTTTTGATTAGGATAAATTTGTTGAGCAATTTCAACAGGTATTTCAATATAAGTCCAACCAGTTTTTTCACCTTGTTCGGCAAATTTTAAAATGGTGGTATTGAAACAAATAATTGCCATATTTTTTAGTTGAACATATCTCGAACTTTACTAAAAAATCCTTTATCTTCTTTATCAGGATTAGGTTGAAAATTTGGCGATGCTTTTAATTTTTCTAACATCTTTTTTTCTTCCGCAGTTAATTGTTTAGGTGTCCAGATATTTACATGAATCAACTCATCACCATGCTCATACGATTGAAGGCTCGGAATACCTTTGCCCTTTAATCTGAATACTTTTCCTGCTTGTGTACCTTCGGCAATTTTAATTTTTGCTTTACCATCAATTGTAGGTACTTCAACATTTGTTCCTAAGCAAGCATCTACAAAATTCAAATGCAATTCATAAACAATATTAAGTCCTTCACGTTGCAATGATTCATGAGCTTCTTCTTCTACATTAATTATTAAATCACCTGGCGCACCACCTCTTTCGCCAGCATTTCCTTTACCGTTCATACTTAATTGTATTCCGTCAGTAGCACCTTTCGGAATATCAATTGCGATTGTTTCTTCACCTGATGTTCTGCCTTCACCTCTACAAGTATTGCATTTAGCTGAAATAGTAGTTCCTTCGCCATTACAACTAGGACAAGTTGTTTGGGTTTGCATTTGCCCTAACATAGTATTCATCACTCTTGTAACTACTCCTCTGCCATTACAAGTTGAACAATTATGAAATGAAGATTTATCTTTAGCGCCGCTGCCATCACAGGTTTGACAAGGAATAAACTTTTTAACTTTAATTTTTTTCTGAACTCCTTCTGCAACTTCTTTTAAGGTTAGCTTTACTTTAACTCTTAAATTACTACCTCTTACGCCTCTGCTTCTGCCTCCACTTCTACTTCTACCACCGCCAAAAAAACTTCCAAACGGACTTTCATCACCGAATACATCCCCAAAATTTCGGAAGATATCATCCATATTCATATCATGCCCATGGTAACCGCCGCCTCCACCCATGTTTTGAGATTGATGACCAAAGCGATCATACTGTGCTTTTTTGTTAGCATCGCTTAATACTTCATAAGCTTCAGCAGCTTCTTTGAATTTTTCTTCAGCTGCTTTATCACCAGGATTTCTATCAGGATGAAATTGCATAGCCACTTTGCGGTATGCTTTTTTAATTTCATCAGCCGTTGAAGTTTTATTTACTCCAAGTATTTCGTAATAATCTCTTTTCGTTGACATTGTTTATTTTTTAGTTCCTTCGCTATCGGTCAGGATGACATCTTCAAGTTACCTGTCATGCTGAGGAACGAAGCATCTGTATTCAATTTTCTTATCTTCAAATGACTATTTCCCCACCACCACTTTTGCAAAACGAATAATTTTATCAAACAAGTAATATCCCTTTTCAACTTGGTCAATTACTTTGCCTTTCAAATCATCTGTTGGTGCAGGAATTTCGGTAATGGCTTCATGCACATCAGCATTAAATTCTTGTTGAATAGCTTGCATTTCTTTTAATCCTTTTTGTTCAAGCGTTGATTTAAACTTGTTGTAAATCATCTGAACTCCTTCTTTCACAGCCGCTACATCTTGCGCCGAATCCATTTGTTTCAACGCTCTTTCAAAATCATCTAACACTGGCAACATACTTACCACTACTTCCTTACCAGCTGTTTGAATTAACTCTAACCTTTCCTTTGAAGTTCTTTTTTTGTAATTATCAAATTCAGCAAACAAACGAATGTGTCTGTCTTTTTCAGCTGATAATTCTTCTTGCGTTTTTTCTAATTCCGATTTTGGTTGCTCAGGAATAGCTTGTTCCAAAGTTTCTTGTTCAGTTGCTACGTTTTCAGATTGCTCCATATTTTTATTTTCTTCCATTATTTGATTTTTTTTGGGATGCAAATTTAGATTTAAACCACAAAGACGCAAACCCACGAAGAAAAATCTATTAAAATCTTTGTGCTTTTGTGTCTTATGGGCTCTTAATAAATGACGAATGGCAAACTCAAAGAGCTTGCCATTCAATATTTAAAAGTCAAATTGTCAGCGATTATTTCAATCTGGCATCTAATTCTTTAATTATTTCATCAGGATGTAAGCCTGCACCAATAATTGTTCCTTCTCCATCTACTAAAAATGCTCGAGGGATTGAATTTACTCCGTAAATTCTTGCACCTTCACTACTCCATCCTCCTAAATCACTAACATGATATGGCCATATTAATCCATCATTTTTGATGGCTGCTTTCCATTTATCTTTATTGTTATCTAAAGAAACACTGAACACTTCAAATCCTTTTGCGTTTTTAAATTTTTTTTCGTGATACTTATTATAGATTTGAACAATGTAAGGGTTTGTAGCTCGGCATGGGCCACACCAACTTGCCCAAAAGTCAATTAATACCATTTTTCCTTTTAGTTCATTTAATGCCATTACTTTATCTTCAGGGTTTTTGAAAATAAGATTTGGGGCTTTTTCACCATTAACTGGCATACCTGCAATTGGCGTAAAATTTTTGTAAGATGCTACACTAATAACACTTGCAAATAGTAATGTTATAGCGGTAAAGGTTAATATTCGTTTCATTATTTATTATGTTTTGTTTTTTTGTGGCAGTTATTGTGCCACTTTTAATTTAATCTTTTATAAAATAGGCATCCATTTGCAAAAATGTTCCATCAACTATACTTTGCGAAACATTTTCAACCCCTACTAATCTAAATCCTTGCTTTACTAAAAATGTATAAGTGTCATTAAAAAGCCATTGATTTTTATACAATTCATTAAATGATGTTTCAAT
>JBDKJJ010000098.1:0-6310 GCA_039796635.1 Bacteroidota bacterium | reverse complement strand
AAGAAACGATGCGTTATGTTTTCAGAATTTTAGCTATTAAAGAAATTTATACCCATCCAAAGCGCTATGGCTTTGATTTAGAAGCTTCTGATTTTTATCCTCCTTATCAATATAAAACCATTACTGTAAACGGTGCTGTGGAAGATTGGGCTCAATTTTCTATTGATAATGGCATCAATTATAAATTATTAAAATTGATGAATCCTTGGTTGCGTAAGCCTTCTCTAAAAAATTTAAAGCATAAATCCTACGATATAAAAATTGCCATTATCTAAACATCAATGAATTACGAAACCAAAATTCCTATCACCCAATGGGCTGAAGAAGATAGACCCAGAGAAAAAATGCTTTTGAAAGGGAAGCAAGCCTTATCAGATGCCGAGTTATTAGCCATTCTGATTGGAAGTGGTTCAAGAGAACATTCGGCTGTTGAGCTTTGTAAAATATTATTGCAAAAAGTAAATAATAATTTAAATGATTTGGCAAGATGTAGCTTGGATGATTTGCAAAAATTAAAAGGAATAGGAGAAGCCAAAGCCATTACCATAGCGGCAGCATTAGAATTAGGCAGAAGGAGAAAACCTGAATCATTAGACGAAAAACCAACTATCAAATCATCAAAAGATGCAGCACAAATTCTTCAACCATTATTAGCCGATGAAACTATTGAGCATTTTTACATGCTGCATTTAAACCGAGCTAATAAATTATTGAAAACTGAGTGCATCAGTCAGGGTGGTACATCAGGCACGGTGGCAGATGCTAAAATAATTTTTAAAAAAGCATTAGAAGCTGGTGCATCAAGCATTATTTTGTGTCATAATCATCCAAGCGGAAATTTAAAACCAAGTGAAGCAGATATTCAACTCACAAAAAAGTTAGTGGCTTCGGGCAAGTTGATTGACATTGAAATTCATGACCATTTAATAGTAGCCAATACGGGTTGGTATAGTTTTCAAGATGAAGGAATGATTTAAACTTCTCCATTAAATTCTTCCTAAAATTCATTCAAAATTGTATATTCGCAAATCAATTTTCAAAATAAATCTAAAATGGAAATCAAAGAAATTCAGGAACTAATTAAAATGTTCGATAAATCTAATCTTGGTGAACTTGCATTAGAGAAAAAAGATTATAAAATCACTTTAAAAACTAAAGAAAAAGAAACCATAGTTACTACGGTTAGTGCTGCACCTGCAACAATGATTGCTGCTGCACCTATTGCAGCACCTGCTCCGGTAGCTGCTTCAGCGCCTGCTGCTCCTGCAAGTACACCGGCACCTGCTGCTGCAAGCGGAACACAAATTAAAGCACCAATGGTTGGTACTTTTTATCGTAGTGCTGGCCCTGATAAACCTGCATTTGTAAAACCAGGCGATAAAGTGAAAAAAGGTCAGGTAATTTGCATTATTGAAGCCATGAAATTATTCAATGAAATTGAATCTGAAATGGATGGTACAATTGTGAAAGTTTTAGCTGATGATGCGTCACCAGTTGAATTTGATCAACCACTTTTTGTAATAGAATAATTTTTGAAATGAGCTAATGTGATAAGATGATAATTTGATAATGAAAATGCAATCTGACAATGACAAAAGATTTGATTGACAAAAATCCTGTTCTAAAACATTCTATTGAATTTTCATTATTAACAATTAAGTATTGTGAGTTGTTGAGTGAACAAAAAAAATTTGTTATTTCAAAACAATTATTACGCTCCTCTACTTCAATAGGTGCAAATATTATTGAATCACAAAATTCAGAAAGTAAAGCGGACTTTATTCATAAACTGAAAATTGCTTCTAAAGAAGCGGATGAAACGCAATACTGGCTTATTCTCTGCGATTTTTCAACCGATTATCCTGATTGCAGAAATTTATTTAATAAATTGACTGAAATTCAAAAATTACTAAATTCAATTTTAAAAACTGTTAAAACAAAAAGTCCGATAAGTTATTTGATGAGTTTCCTCATTTTTTGATTATCAAATTATCATCTTATCACATTATCAAATTGAAAAACTATGTTTAAAAAAATATTAATTGCCAATCGTGGCGAAATTGCTTTACGTGTGATTCGTACTTGTAAAGAAATGGGAATAAAAACTGTTGCAGTTTATAGCACTGCTGATAAAGATAGTTTGCATGTCAGATTTGCTGATGAAGCTGTGTGCATTGGCAAACCAGCAGGAAAGGATTCTTACTTGAATATTCCACAAATAATGGCTGCAGCTGAAATCACTAATGCTGATGCAATTCATCCTGGTTACGGCTTCTTGGCCGAGAATGCGAAGTTCAGTGAAATATGTGCTCAATATGGCATTAAGTTCATTGGACCAACACCTGAAATGATTCGTAAAATGGGTGATAAAATCACTGCGAAAGATACGATGATTAAAGCTGGTGTACCTTGTATTCCGGGAAGTGAAGGTTTAGTTGAATCGGTTGAAGAAGGAAAGAAAATTGCTGATGCAATGGGTTATCCTGTTATCATTAAAGCAACAGCAGGTGGCGGTGGAAAAGGAATGCGTATTGTTTGGAAAAATGAAGAGTTTGAAAAACAAATGACTACCGCTCAAACAGAAGCTGGTGCCGCATTTGGAAACAGTGGTGTTTATATTGAAAAATATATTGAAGAACCACGTCATATTGAAATTCAAATCGCAGGAGATCAATTCGGTACTGTTTGTCACATGAGTGAACGTGATTGTTCAATTCAACGCCGTCATCAAAAGTTGGTGGAAGAAAGTCCTTCACCATTTATGACTCCTGAATTAAGACAAAAAATGGGTGAAGCTGCTTGTAAAGCTGCTGGTGCAATTAATTACGAAAGTGTTGGAACTATTGAATTTTTAGTTGACAAACATCGTAATTTTTATTTCATGGAAATGAATACTCGTATTCAGGTTGAACATTGTGTTACTGAAGAAGTAATCAATTTTGATTTGATAAAAGAGCAAATAAAAATTGCAGCCGGTGTGCCAATTAGTGGTAAAAATTATACTCCACAAATGCATGCTATTGAATGCCGTATCAATGCCGAAGATGTGTTCAATGATTTCCGTCCGTCACCGGGCAGAATCACCGTTTATCATCAACCTGGTGGTCATGGCGTTCGTGTGGATTCACATGTTTATGGTGGTTATATGATTCCGCCTTATTATGATAGTATGATTGCAAAATTGATTGTAATAGCTCAAACACGTGAAGAAGCAATCAACACCATGCAACGTGCATTAAGTGAATTTGTGGTGGAAGGAGTTCATACCACAATTCCATTCCATCAACAATTAATGAAGAATGAAGATTTTTGTAAAGGGAATTTTACTACTAAATTTTTAGAAACATTTAATTTAGAAAAACCATAGTTTCATAATTTATTAAAAGCCGCTTCAATTTTGTTTGAAGCGGCTTTTTTATTTCAATTTTATAAATGAAAAAAAATATTCTTGCCATAATACTAACGCTACTTTTGGTGAGCTGTCATCAATTCAAATCATTAGAATACAGAAAATTAACCGATTTTAAATTTGTGATGTTCAAATTGAATAAGATTGAATTCAAAACTAATTTGGTAATGCACAACCCAAATAAAATTGGAATTGATTTAATTGATTCAGATATGGATATTTATATTAATGATAGATTATTGGGCAAAACCAAACAGATTGAATCTATACGCATCAATCGACTTTCAGATTTTACATTACCCTTAGATGTTGATGTGGCAACGGGTTCCATTAATTTAAGTTTTTTAAAAGGCATGTGGGAAAGTATGCAAAAAGGAAAAGTGAAAGTAACTATTAAAGGAAAATGTAAGTTTAATAAAATGGCAATTCCGTTTAACTTTCCTGTTGATTATTCTGAAAATGTTGATTTAAAAGTTCCTGATTTATTTTAAAACAAAAAAGCCTTAGAACTAATTTTCTAAGGCTTCATTGTTTCTTTTCATTTCTTAATTATTTTATTAATTGTAAGCGTTGAGTTTGTACTCCTTCACTATTTTTTAACGCAACTATATATAATCCACTATTTAATGAACTAACATTCAAACTAAATTTATTATTTCCTTCGGTTTGATAAATTTCATTTTGATTCATCACTTTTCCAGTAATATCATAAATAGTAACCACTGCGTTTTCATTGGTTAAAGCTTCATACATCAATGTAAAATCGGATGAAGCAGGGTTAGGATAAATAGTAAAATCAACTGCTTCTGTTTCATCAGTAATTTCATTCTTATTTCCATTAGTATAACGAGCCAAAGTTGAGCTACTTGTTGTAACTTTTAAAGTATAGTTAGCAGTTGTACTATAAACACCGCCATAGCCCAATACTTTAACATACCAAGTACCGGCACCTGCATTATTCTTTACATACTTTTCATTAGTAGTTCCAGCTTTGATAGATTGACCAACATAAGTTCCTGCGCTATTATAAATTTCAATATCATAATCAGCAGGTAAAGTTGTTAACTGAACTCTGAAATTTTTTAATGTAGTAGTTGTTGAGAATTTATACCAATCAACATCAGTTGATGAACAAATTTTTGCTAAATAAGATGTGCCTGAATTAACAGAATAAGCTGAAGATAAAGCATCGTTTGCTTCATAAGCATCAGTACACCCAACAGCTACAGCCGTTGTTGAAAAACTTGTTGTTCCTGAAAATGCACTCGTATTGTTAGTTCCGCAATTAGCTTGAACTTGAAAATCATAAGAAGTAGTAGCCGTTAATCCTGTCAAATTTAATGATGTTGAACTAGTTGATGTTGAAGTCCAAGTAGCTGAAGAAGTAGCTTTATAATTTACATTATAGCCAACTGCTGAACTAACAGCACCCCATGAAATAACTGCAGATGAAGAAGTTATTGATGAAGCTCCTAATCCTGAAGGTGTTGAACAAACAGGTGTTGAGCCTCCTGGCATACAACCCATTGAACTCAATAATCCTACACGAGCTCCGCCAGTTGCAAACAATGCATTCATTCTTGAACTTTGTCCTACAGTAAACATATACATACAAGCATCGTCAGTATAATCCATATAATTCATAAACATATCACCATTAGAACCATTGCTGCATGTGATATGTGGAAACGAAGGACAACCATAGTTGGATGTTTGTTGTGTTGGAGTGTCTCCAACTTGATCATTGCCGCAGTTAGCATCACCCCAAATATGACGGAGGTTTAACCAATGTCCAACTTCGTGAGTAGCTGTTCTTCCTAATCCATAAGGAGCAGCAGCTGTGCCCATATTTCCAAATGCTGTGTAGTTAATTACCACACCATCAGTTGCTGCAGCACCACCAGGAAATTGAGCATAGCCTAACAATCCACCCCCTAAATTACATACCCAAATATTTAAGTATTTAGTGGCATCCCATGCATCATCACCGCCATTAGCGGTTCTTTTTACATTATCATTACTTGAAAAAGAAGTGGTAGTAGTTGATTTGCGAACTATACCGGTTGTTGTAACTCCTGTTGGGGTTTGTTGTGCTAAACAAAATTGAATCTGTGTATTTGAAACTAATCCACTAAAAACAGATGGAACTAAAGATACATCTGAATTTGATGCAGCAAAATCTTGATTTAACACAGCAATTTGTGACAAAATTTGTGCATCGCTAATGTTTTGAGTAGTTGTATTATAAACCACATGAACTACTACTGGGATATTAATAATAGCTTTTGCATGACCATTATTTGAGGCAATAAACTGATTAGTATGTTGTTCAATTTGATTCATCTTTGAAGCTAATGTTGGGTCATCTTGCATTTGCTGTTGCAAGTGACTCATGCTACCGCAATTACGCTGTGCTTGTGCATTTGAAAGAAACAAAAGAAAAGAAAAAAGTAAGGGTAGAAATATTTTCTTCATGCTATTTAGGTTTTGGTTTTTGCAAAATTGCAAGTACGAATATACAATTTTTAAAATATCTGTTTCAATTATTTAATCGTCTCTCAAAAAGACTACAGAATGCTGTTGCCATCAAAACAAAACCCTTCCAAATTTGGAAGGGCAAGGGGCTATTTTGTGCAGTAGCTTTGAGTTAGCGAAATCGCTTTTAATTAAAATCTGAGAAGTAAATAGAAATAAGCAATTTAATAGTAAACACAATTTCGCTTTAAAAAAATTGATTTGGAGGCTCGATTATTTAAAACTCTGCACTCTTCGGAAATCTCGGAAACGGAATCACATCTCTGATATTTCCCATGCCTGTTACGAATAAAACTAATCGCTCAAAACCAAGCCCAAAGCCAGCATGCGGACAAGTTCCAAATCTTCTTGTATCTAAATACCAAT
>JBDKJJ010000097.1:0-3946 GCA_039796635.1 Bacteroidota bacterium | reverse complement strand
ACAACCCATATAATTCACCAAAGTATCTTTATAAACGCCGCTTGCAGTAAGCGTTTGATTGTTAAATTGATAAAATTGATTGCTGCAAATTACTTCATTCAATACATTATTACTGATACTATTTACTAATAACTGCAAACTAATAATGGAATCACAGCCATTTTTATTTACCAATGTATCATAGTAAATGCCGCTTGTAGTAAGCGTTTGATTATTGAATAAAAAAGATTGATTGCTGCAAATGGTGGCTGATAGATTAGTAAATGAAGCAGCTTTAACTACTAAATTAATTTGATAAATACTATCACAACTTTGAGTTGAAATAATAGTATCATAATAAACCCCTGTATAACTATATGTTCTTCCACTTCTTAAAGTGTATTTTTGGTTGCTACAAATGGTATCATAAACAGATTTATATTGGAAATTTAAAACAGTTAGATGGGTAGTTATGATAGAGTCGCAACCTGTAGCGTTCATAATTGTATCATTGTATATGCCAGCAACTGTTTGCTTGAAACCCATTGGCAACCTAAAAGTATCATTTTTGCAAATAGTTATGTTTTGTAAGTAATATGTTTTATTACAAGCCAAAATAGGCACACATGCTGTATCAGGGTCGTAACGCCAGACATCCTCTTTTTGATAATTATTACATCCTTTCCCTGTAAAAACAAATAATCTATTTTGATTATCAACTACCATACAAAACAAGCTTCTTCCTGGTATTCTATTAACGGCGTATGAAAATCCTTGTGGTAATCTTGCAACACCACCATAAGTATAATTAGTACACCCAGTATTATTTGCTCCATTATAAATTCCATTTAACCATTTAAACTGATTGGTATTACTATCAAATACCCATAAATCTGTATTGCAAATAGTGCCAAATTGCTCGGTACCTGCAAATAAATAAGTAAGATGTTTTAAGTTATTAACCAATTGCGCTCCTCTCCAATCATGCCTTGCACCGGGTACGCCTATTTGGCAATAGCCAACATAGGTACCCAAATTATTAATTTGATTGGTACCTGCTACCCATGTCCAGATATTGGTTTTTATATTATATCGCCATGCATCATTATGGTTCATTCCACCAAATAATAAAAGATTATAAGCGGTATCTTGCGAAGCAGCATAACCATCACGAGCCGATGGTAAATTAGTAGCAGCGGCTATACCTAATGCGCCATAATTCCCTGCATCATTAAATATATTTGGTCCGTTTATCCAAGTCCATTGTTTGGTACTTGGGTTATACTTCCATAAATCATTTGCTACACTACCACCCATATCTACTTTGCCGCCAAACAAATAAAAATTACCTTGTTTATCTACCCAATGGGTTATACTGCCCGAACGCCCACCTGGTGAATTATTAATGGCAGCTATTCCTTTTGTACCATAGATGGGTAAATTATTAGCTGTGCTATCGCCACTTACCCACATCCAGTTTTGTGATGCAATATTAAATTTCCACATATCGCTTCGCAAGCCTGTGGTATCTTCACCACCATATAGCCACAAATCCCCTAAAGCATCAGTCCAGGTTAATGATCCTTGCCTACCACTTGGTGTACTATTTATACTGGCAATACCTTTAGTTTGATAACGATTAGGAGGATGAACTAAGCTATAAATAGTGTTATTATAGTAAGGATATTTAAGGCCAATCCAATAGTTGAGTGTGGTATTATAACCCGAAACATTGTTTAGAAATAATTGCGACCAAATTAAACTAATTTTAGCGCCTGCGAAGCAATAAAAAAATCCATGTTGCATTTTCCAATAAGATTGACTATAGCTACGAGTAATATTATTGTGATAAGCATAAAAATAATTACGATAACCTACTGAGTCCCAATTTGTCATCTCTGAATGTATTCTACATAAAGTATCCCCCCTCATGTACGCCCACTTACCACTACCTTGTGCTTTGCTTGTATGAAAGAAGCATAATAAGGTAAAAATAAGTAGTAATGTTTTACGAATCACAGATTGTTCACATTTTAAATTCAAAATGTTGATAAATTTATTTGTAAAAATGCTTGCTTTTTAACAAAAAAAAAAAAAAATCTTCACATAATTTATTAACAATTTTAAAACAATATCATTATGACTAGTAAACTAAGTTACTCCGTTAAAATTTTGTTCTTTGTTTTTTGTACTTATTATACATTTTATGCAAAGGCGCAAACTCCATTTAATGTTGATTGGGCTTGTAGAATGGATAATAGACCAGGTATGGTTTCAAACAATGTGCAAATAACTAATTCAGATATTATGGATCATGGAATGAGGATTGAAGCCATTGTATGCGATGGTAGCCGACCTTATTTATATGTGATTGAAAATAGTAACTTAGCTACTGGAGTAATGCCAGCACCATTGCCTTCAACAGCTATTGCGCCTGATGTAGCCATATTTAATGATTTAAGCAATGGCAGCAATGTGTTTTATATGCATGTGGTATATTATAATACAGCAGTAAATGCTTATCAGTTAGATGTATTTCAATATAGCTATGGGTCCTCAATACCACCAACTTTAGCCGTACCAACACAAACTATATTCGGCTGCCCTTATGCTGCACCACCGCATATTGATGTAGCTGAAGGTGGAGAAAGAGGAGCTATAACTATTGAAGATAATGGAAGGATTTATGCATCATTATGCAATGTATCTACCGTAGGCTTTGTACCATCAACGCTTTGTAGTATTGATCATGGAACAATGCCTGATGTAGCAGTTGGTTTAAACGGAGATGTGGTTTTGTTAAGTTATAAAACAAGTAGTACAAATATTAGGGCTAAAGCAATTTATAATCCTAATCTAATAGCATGTAATGGTTTTTCAATGACATTAAATTTTTCAGGTAGTCAAGTAAATGAGCCTCGAATTGCAATAACAGCAAATCATACTGGTAATTGGTCAATTGTATGGTTAGATAAAAATCCAAGCAATATTACAAATTCGGTAATTGGTACTATGGGTACAATTGATATTGCAAATAATTTTATACCAAGCGGTGTTTTTCATGATTATACAGATGCTTCTACATGGGTAAGCCCACCGCCTTCATCAACTAATTTTGCAAATTGTGCATCGGTTTTATCATCAAGTGTCTTTAACCCTGTTTTAAGTTTTAACAATTCAGATGAACTACAAGTTGGTTTCATAACTACAGAAGATGGTGCTCAAAATCGAATTACCCAATCCTGTTCTCGTTCATTTGGAATCGGTGTAGTTTGTGATAATACTGGTGAACCAAAAGGTAGTTGCTATCCTTATGCAGCACATCAACTAATTTCTTATTTTTTTGGCAACGGAATATGCCAAAATTCACTTGCGCCTAATACTGGTGTAACTTCTCCAGAATTTGTCTCAGCCATTTCAATGTCAGGAAAAAATTCAATGCAAAATGAATATATGTCTACCTATTTTGATAATGTAGCTTGTAATCTTAATTGTACAAATGAAGTTCTTTATAAAGATGGTTACGATGGAAGTTCTGGTTTCCGTCAAGCCACCTCAAACCATATTGCAACAACACCTAGTATGACAAGGCTAAACATTTCACCAAACCCATTTACTGAAAATATTAAAATTACAAGTACTAATATTGATGCAGTTTGTAATTTAATAATTACTGATATTAGCGGCAGAGAATTATTGAATACAAACGGTAATAACGAGCAATTAAATTCTGCTTTATTAATTTGCAATGCAAAATTAAATGCAGGTATTTACTTCATCAATATCAAAAATGATTCAGGCATATTACTAAACCAAAAAATAGTGAAGCAGTAATATTTATTGCAATCCAATTATTAAAAAGGCTTTCAGAAATTTCTGAAAGCCTTTTTTGTTTATTAAGGTTAAGAAGCTCATTATTTTTTAATTAATTCAACCACACATTCTACATGTGTTGTATGGGGAAACA
>JBDKJJ010000096.1:0-7532 GCA_039796635.1 Bacteroidota bacterium | reverse complement strand
ACCTGCCAATGATACAATTTGTTCATCTGCCAAAGCACATGTAGTCAATTTTATTTCTAATTTACCGAATACAACTTATAGCTATACAGCTACTGCAAGTAGTGCTTCAGTTAGTGGTTATTTACCAAACGGAAATTTTGATTCTATCCCTTCACAAACTATTATTAATTCGTCAGCTAATCCTGAAACAGTTACTTATTCAATAGTACCAACTGCCAATGGTTGTGTTGGACCAACAGTAACCTATACTATTGTAGTAAATCCATCTCCAAGTGTAAGCTTTTCAATTCCTAATCAAACTATTTGCTCGGGAACAATAAGTTCATTAGTAACTATTTCATCTCCTTCTTTAGGTTCAAGTATTAGTTGGCTATGCACAATACCTTCAGGTATATCGGGTTCAGGAATTTTAACTAATGGAACCACCTCTATTCCTGCGCAATTATTTACCAATAGCTTAACCAACCCTATAACTTTATCTTATGTAGTTACTGCAAGTACAACAGGAAATACACTTTGTGCTGGAGCTTCAAATACCTATACAATTACGGTTAACCCAATTCCGAATGCAACAGCCACACCATCATCAGATACCATTTGTTCGTCTTTATCATCTGCAATAAATTTAACTTCTAATGTGGTTGGAACTACCTTTAATTGGGTTGGAAATGCTCCACCATCTGTTACAGGAGCAACCTCATCAACAAGCAATTTTATTTCAGATGTTTTAGTAAATACATCAACAGTTGAACAAATTGTTGGATATACCATTACGCCAGTTTATACCAACAATGGTGTAAGCTGTAGTGGTGCAAGTATTGTTGCAAATGAATGGGTAAATCCTTCACCAATTGTCAACTTTTCTTTAGCTGATCAAAATGTTTGTAATTACCAAAACTCTCAAGTAGTCTATCTTTCAAGTGCAACACCTACTGTAACTTTTAACTGGACTTCTACTCCAAATGGCGTATATGGTGTTGGTGTTTCAGGAACAGATTCAATTCCTGTTCAAACGCTGCAACAACCAGCAGTTATTACAACTGCTGTTACTTATTCTGCTACAGCCACTTATAGAGGCTGCGTTGGTCTTCCGAGTATTTATACTATCAATGTAAGACCATTGCCGCAATTATTTTACAATGTAAATTATTTGAATTGTAAAGGCGCTTTAGTTCAATTCACCAATAACACTAATGGAGCCCAAAATTATAATTGGAATTTTGGTGATGGTTCAGCGATTAACAATTTTGCAAGCCCATCACACACCTATTTAACGGATGATACTTTTGTTGTTCAATTGATTGCTCAAAGTCAATTTGGTTGTATTGATAGTTTAAACGATACAATTGTTGTTGTAGATAAACCAATAACTAATTTTGTAATAGGAAATGATTCAGGTTGTGCTCCTTTAAATGTTTCTTTATTAAATTTAACAACTGGTTATTCACCAACTTATGCATGGACATTTAACAATGGTAATACAACAAACATTGCTAATCAAAATCCACCCAATCAGTTTTACAATTCCTCTTATTTTGGGAATGATACTATTTACCAAGTAAGCTTAACGGCTACTAATATTTGTGGTTCAACAACTCATATTGATACCGTGAAAGTGATAGATATTCCAAAACCATTTTTTGGAATAAGTAGTCATAATGCTTGCTCTCCCTATAGTTGTCAATTCTTAAATGTATCAACTGGAAGTATTCAAAGTTATTTATGGATTTTTGGTGATGGCACAACTGCCACAGTGAAAAATCCTGCTCCACATTTATATTATGCTACAGGTGCCGATTCGGTTTATCATATAAAATTAATTGTAGTTAACAGCTGCGGAAGTGATACATTAGAAGATAGCATTTTAGTTCATCCTAAAAACGTAGCTGCTTTCGCAACTGCTTCGCCAATGGTCGGCTGTACACCTTTAACTGTTAACTTTTCAGCTGTGGCACAAGGAGCTACTAATTGGTATTGGGATTTTGGAAATGGAAATTCTTCAAGCTTTATTACAGGAACACAAGTTTATACCACAGGTACTTATACGGCTCATTTTTATTCTGATAATGGTTGTAGTTATGATACACAAAATGTTACCATTGTAGTTAATCCACTTCCTTTATTGACGAGTAGTGTATTACCAATTACGGCATGTGTTGGTCAACCATTAACTTTTACCAACACTTCCGCAGGATTAAATTTCTCTCAATGGAATTTAGGAGATGGAACAACAACTTTGAATAATGCAATTACGCATTCTTATTCAACATCAGGAGTTTTCCATGCATGGTTATTCGGCACCTCACAAGCAACAGGTTGTAGTGATACTTTGTTTAGAAGTGTAACTATTAATCCATTACCAATAGTAGCTATTAACCCAATTCAAGATACTATTTGTTTATACGCCACTGCCATTTCATTAAGTGGTTTGCCAAATGGTGGAACATTCAGTGGTGTCGGAGTTTCGGGAAGTGCAAGTAGTTTCACTTTCAATCCTTCTGTTTCTGCTGCAGGAGCTTATAATTTCATTAATTATTCTTATACCAATGCAAATGGTTGTACAAATACAACTAAGGATAGTATCTATGTTATTAATCCTACTCCAATTAATTTCTCAGGATTGCCAAATTCAATGTGTGTTAATAATACGCCAGTTAATTTAGTTGGAATTCCAAGTGGTGGAATCTTTACAGGTGTTGGTATTGTTGGAAATATTTTTAACCCATCTATTTCAGGTGCCGGAACACATACGATTACTTATACCTACACCAATTCAAATAATTGTACTAATACAATTACTCATAATGTGATTGTAAATGGTTTACCTGCGCTTTCCATTTCATCTACACCTAATAATATTTGCATCAATTCAACACCATTAAATTTATCAGCAACCCCAAGTGGCGGTTTATTTTTTGGAACTGGAATAAATAGCAACACCTTTGATCCAGTATTAGCTGGAATTGGAGGTCCTTATCAATTTCATTATGCATATACTGATGCTAATGGTTGTAGCGATACAGCTAATGCTTCTATCAATGTGTTAGGTTTACCAGGCGTAAGTATCAACCCAACAATTGATACTTTGTGTGTAAATTCTTCTGCCATTCCATTAACAGGGAATCCAAGTGGTGGTAGCTTTAGTGGAATTGGAGTTTCAGGCAGTATTGGAAATTTCACATTTAATCCATCAACACCAGGAGCTGGCGGCCCTTATGTGTTTACTTATACCTATACAAATTCAAGTGGCTGTAGCAATTCAGTACTTGATTCAATAAGTGTAATTAACCCAACGCCAGTTAATATAATTGGTTTACCAAGTTCAATTTGCGTAAATGCAACACCAATAACACTGCAAGGAACGCCAAATGGTGGTTCATTTAGTGGCTCAGGGGTAAGTGGTGGAAAGTTCAATCCTACTTTGGCAGGTGTTGGAAATCACACAATATTGTATTCATATACTGATAATCATAATTGCACCAATACCAATACTGCAACAATTCAAGTGAATAGCACAGCTGCTATTTCAATTCAAACCATACCATCATCTGTTTGTTTACAATCAAATTCAATTACTTTATCAGCAACACCTAATGGAGGATTTTTTACAGGTAAAGGTGTAACATCAAACCAATTTGATCCAATACAAGCAGGCGTTGGCGGCCCATATACTTTGTATTATGTGTATGCAAATGGAAATGGCTGTGTTGATTCATCATCTATTAATATTACCGTACGACCAAATGCTGTTGCAAATGTTCAATTATCGCCTTTAAGCGGTTGTATTCCTCTTCCAGTATCAACAGTAAATAATTCATTGAATACTACCACAGACAAATGGTTTTGGGGTGACGGTGATACCTCTACCCTACCCAACCCATCACATGTTTATCAATACACAAATTTCTATCAGGCTATTTATGTAGCCAATAACACTTTTGGTTGCAGTGATACAGCTACTTTTAACATAAGTACTTTTTCAAAACCAACTGCTAATTTTACTATTTCAAGTTTATATAGTTGTACAAGTCCGTTTTTATTAGTGCCACTAAACAATTCATCAGGTAATAATATTAACCAATGGACTTGGGATACCAATAATTCAAACTTACCCCAACCCAATATCACCTTTACTGATTCAGGGATTCATAACATAGAATTAATTGTTACTAATAATTTAGGTTGTAAAGATACTTTTTCAGAAAATTTTCATCTATACCCTACTCCTGTTGCAGACTTTACAATTCAACCGCAAAACGGCTGTGAACCATTGTTTACAAGATTCATAAATAATTCAACACATGCTGGTTATTATGATTGGTTAGTAAATGGAGTGCATTATTCAAGTGAAAAAGATACCATTTGTTGGTTCAATACTGCAGGTAATTATACTATTCAGTTAGATATTTTAAATTATAATAAAACATGTAGCAGCAGCTATGTAATGCCTAATAATTTTATTGTATTTGATAAACCGAAAGCTGATTTTCAGTTTTTGAATATTAACTCAGCACCGCCAAATGTTGAGGTTAAATTCAGCAACACTTCAAGTTTAAATACTATTTCATATTTATGGAATTTTGGTGATGGTGAAACTGATACAGCAGCCAATCCAACACATTTATACAATTCAATTAATGATTTCAAAACTACCTTAATTGCATTTACCAGTAATGGTTGTAGCGATACAATTTCAAGAACTATTGAAACAAAATTCAATCATGGACTTTTTGTACCAGATGCATTTATGCCATTTTCAGATAAAGAAAAAAGTGTGAAATATTTTTTACCTGTTGGTTTAGGATTACGTGATTACCATTTATCAATTTATAATACTCATGGCACTTTAATATTTGAATCAACTGCCTTAGATGCTGACGGAAAACCAACTGAATATTGGGATGGAAAATATAAAGATGATGAACTTCCGCAAGATGTTTATGTATGGAAAATTGAAGCTATATTCAATGACGGAAGTATTTGGCAGGGCAACACCTATGATGGTAAATCACCTAAAAAGATTGGTAACGTAACCTTATTAAAATAATTAATTTTCATTCATGACATCTACAATTAAAATATTTGCAATAGGTTTTTTCATCATTTTGGGTATTCAAAATTCCAAAGCGCAAGACCCACATTTTTCACAATTTTATAACCAAAATTTGGTTATCAATCCTGCATTTGCTGGCATGTATGAAAGCCGTCATGCAGGAATATTGTATAAAAATCAATGGTTTAATATTCAGAACGGATTCAAAACTTATAACATTGCGTTTGATGCAAGAGTTCCTGAAATTGGTGGCGGCATTGGTATCATTGCTCAAAGTGATATTGAAGGAAACGGACTATTAAAAACAAATGATATTAGCGGAATATATAGTTATCGAATTCAATTAATGAAACGAAAATTAGTAATTCAAGCAGCAATGAAAGTAACCTATGTTCAACAATCAATTAATGTTGCAAAATTTACTTTTGGTAACCAATTAGATGCCACTCAAGGATTAATTTCAAATTCAAATAATTTAAATATTCCCAATCAATCAAAAATTGGTTTTATTGATTTCAGCAATGGATATGCAGGATACTATAATCATCACAAAAATAAACGAGCTCAAAAAATAGTTTTTACATCATCTTTTGGGCTTACATTCAATCACATTACGCAACCCGAGCAAAGCTTAATTCTTCAATCAGCCAAACTTCCAATTAAATATAATCTGTATTACACAGCAGTTATTCCAATTATTAAAAGTTATGAAATGAGTAGTAACAAAGTAATAATGTTAGGTGGAATGTATGAACAGCAAGCGCATTTTAGCGAACTTACATTTGGGATGAATATTAAACGATTGCCATTTTATACTGGCGTATGGTTTCGTGAACGCAACATTGCCTTTAGCAATATTGATGCATTAATTATCACCATTGGTGTTGACAAACAATTTGATAAATATTCCTCTATCAGGTTTGGTTATAGTTATGATTTTACGATTAGCAAATTAGCTGGTTCATCACCTGGAACACATGAGCTTTCACTTTCGTATGCAAGCAATTATTCAAGAAATAAAATGAAACGATTTGTTGGTAAAAAGCAAGATTGCTTTAGGTTTTAACAGGTAATGAGTTTTAAACAATGCCAATTCCAACAACAAAATAATCCAAACTATTTTGGAGTTTTGAAGTGGTAAATGCAGATACAGTTTGAAGATAATACAAATGAATGAAACGTACCGATTTCTTCGGGATGGACTATATTGAAAACGTAATCGGTATAATCGCATTTTTAAGGGGTATGTATGGCTAAAAAATTAGTCAAGCCTCAAAATAAAATTTCTATTGATTTGAAATTGGGGGGTATTGTAAAAAATAGCGTTAAGAAAATTTAGATACTTAGCAAAACAGAATCAAAAGAAAATCAAGCTACCATTGAATTATTTTACATATACTTTGTTATCTTTTTAAATAATTCATTTGGATTAAATGGTTTACTGATATAATCATTCATTCCATCTTTAAGCAATTTTTCTTTATCATTTTCCATTGCTACAGCAGTTAAAGCTATTATAGGAATTTTTTGAAGAGAAATATCTCTATGTTTTCTAATGGCCTTTGTAGTTTCTATTCCATCCATTTCCGGCATCTGAATATCCATCAATATTAAATCATACTTATTAACAGTAAGTTTCTCTAATGCAAAAATACCATTATCAGCTGTTTCAACTATTGCATGCCATTTTTCTAAAAACTTTCGAGCAATAAGTTGATTAAAAGGATTGTCTTCCACCAATAATATTTTTTTATCCTTTAGTTTATTAGAATCCAAATCATCAAATGATACAATTTTCACATCTTTATCATTGGATAATTCAAAACTTATATCAAAGTAAAATGTTGATCCTTTGCCAATTTCACTTTCTATAAAAATTTGGCTATTATGTAGTTCAATTAATTTTTTTGTAATGGTTAACCCTAAGCCAGTTCCACCATATTTCCTTGTAGTATCTGAGTTAGCTTGTGAGAAGCTATCAAATACACTTTGATGTTTTTCAGGAGCAATTCCAATTCCACTATCTGATATTTCAAATCTGATGGATATTCTTTTACTATCTTCTTCTAATTTTCTTATTGAAATATCTACAAATCCAACCTCGGTGAACTTTATAGCATTTGAAACTAGATTATTAAGAATTTGCGATAACCTTGTAGGATCACCCAAAATTTGTGAAGGAATATTTTCATCAATAATACTATTAATTTTAATTCCTTTATCTGAAGCATTGAAATGATAACTATTTTTTAAATTGTTTACCAAAAGTGGTAAATAAAATGAAATGTTTTCAAGTATTACTTTTCCTGATTCTATTTTGCTGAAATCTAAAATATCATTTACTAATACAAGTAAATTTTCAGCGGCAAACTTTAATGTATTTAATTCTTCAATTTGATTTGGCCGTGGATTGTCCATTAATAAAATGTTCGTCATGCCAATCACTGCATTTAAAGGGGTTCGTACTTCATGGCTCATG
>JBDKJJ010000095.1:0-5007 GCA_039796635.1 Bacteroidota bacterium | reverse complement strand
ATTGATTTTAAATTTTGTCAAAAATAAAGTAAATTTTTCTGATTTTCTGAATAAAAAAAAGGGTATTTCATTCATTTGAAATACCCTTTTTTAAGCCTTACTTTTTCAATTAATGATGATGATGACCATGATGATGTGGATTCATAATTTTATCATATTCTTCAATTGAAACTTCTTTGGTTGTAAACGATATATTTTTTCGTAGATGCCCAAATACACGTTCATCAATTATTTGTTGAACCATATATTCTGCCTCCTTTTCATTTCCTAAAATACGTTGTGAAATACCTTCTAACATAGCATCATCTAACCCTTTATAAGCTTCACGTAAATATTCCATTACTTTTTCTTTCACATCAGCTTCATTAACTTGTAATGAATTTTCAACAATAATTTTATTTTTAATTAAAGTCCATTTCAAATCATTTACAAATGAATCAAATCCTTGTTCCAATGCTTCATCAGTCAAAGGTTCTTTATTTACTGATTTAATCCACTTACGTAAAAAATCCATCGGAAATTCCATTGCAGTATGTTGCACTAAATAATCTCTTACATCTGTATTTGATTTTCGAGCAGTTTCACGTTCATACACTTTTTCTAATTCAAGCTTAATTGCTTCTTTAAAAGCATCTAAAGTGCTAATTCCTTTTCCTGGGAAAACAGTATTAAAAAATTCTTCATTCAATTCAGCCTTATTCAATCTGTAAATTTTCCTTAAAGTAATGTTCATAGCCGAAGGATTTAATTTTTCAAATTCTTCATGCGTAACATTCAACACTTTGTGAATCACAAATTCAATATCATTATCATAAGCAGCTTTGAAATCAAAATCAATTGATTCATCAGCTTTCAAATTTAAAACCTTACTTTTAATTGTTTCATTTTTAATATTTGAAACTAACAAATGAATGCTTTTTTCAAAACCATCACCTTTAACGTCAACTGCAATTACATCATCAGCGCCTATTGTATCAGTTTCTTCACTTTTACCATGACGAGTTTGTTCGTAGCTAACTTCTTTTTCAATAATTTCATCAGTGATAGGAATTTTTAATTCCTCAATATTGCTTTTTGCATCTGGCATTGCAACCGTAAATTCAGGCTGAATACCTAATTCAAACACAAAATTATAATCCGTATTTTGATTAATATCTAACTCTTGTGTCATTGGCATTGACAAAGGATGTCCTAAAAATTTGATATTATTTTCACGGATATAAGTATCAATTTTAGCAGATGCATTTTTACTTAATACATCACTTAAAATTTCACGACCATACATTTTTCTTACCAAACTTGATGGAACCATTCCAGCTCTGAATCCTTTAATACTTGCCGTTTTCGACATTTTTTTCAATGATTCTTCAACCTTTGGCATATATTCATCAGTAGTAATTGAAACAGTTACTTTTTGATGTAATAAACCGATGTTTTCATTTGTAATAGCTGACATAATATTTTTATTTATTCAATTTAAAATTGGGGTGCAAAAGTAATAAAACAATATAATTTGATGTAAGAATATTCAAACTTAAAAAAGAAACCCTTGACATACTTCTATGCAAGGGCTCTTTTAACATTAAACAATCGAAAACCGATATTTTTTAGGTGGTTGGATTAATAAAATTGAACTATTCCAGTTTCAACATTATACATAGCACCTATAATTTCAATTTGATTTTGTTGAAGCATTTCATTAATAATTGAACTTCTGTTCTTCACTTCATTTACCATTAAATGAACATTTTCTGTTGCTACTAAATCTACTTTTTCATTTTGAGCAGCTGGATATTTTAATTCAATAGCATCCACCGCTGGTTTTATTTTATTTACTAAACCTGTGAGATGTCCCATTTCAACATGATTACAAGCACCTTTCACAGCGCCGCAACCAGTATGACCTAATACTACAATTGCTTTAGCACCAGCAACTTTACAAGCAAATTCCATGCTTCCTAAAATGTCATCATTTACAATATTTCCAGCAATCCTTACACTGAAAATATCGCCTAAACCTTGGTCGAAAATTAATTCAGCCGATGTTCGTGAATCAATGCAACTTAGTACAACTGCAAATGGATGTTGACCATTTTTAGTAGCATTTACTTGTTGTAATAAATTTCGATTTATTTTTAAATTACTAACAAATCGCTTATTGCCTTCCATCAAAAATTCAATGGCTTGATGTGGCGCTATATTACTTTGTGATTCTTTTGTATGTGTGTACATGATTTAATTTTTTATTTGTTATTGTATTGAGAGTTGATGTTTTTCCATAAGGTCTTTAATGATTTTTTTATCTGAATGAGAATTATAATCTTCAACATGCATCGGGAAACTATTTTCAATTTTATATTCATCTCGAAATCCTGTGGTTGAAACTTTAATATTTTTTTCAACCGCAATTACTTCTTTAAAATCTCTGATAATTTCCAACACATCATGATCAATGTATTTGGTTGATTCTGCATTAATTATCACTTTGCTTTCAGAAGGTATTCTATCTAAAAAATCTTTTACAGCAGCTTTATTCAAAAAGGTTATTTCTTGAGACAAATCGATTCTGATAATATGCCCTTCATCAGTAAACTCTTTTTTATATTGATATGGTAATTTTATATTTCCGCTTAAAATAGCAAATACACTCATTGCCATCCCAATACTTACACCCGTTAATAAATCTGTGAAAACTACTGCTACCACTGTTACAATAAACGGAGCAAATTGATACTTGCCTTTCTTCCACATTTGCTTGTAAACATTGAAATTAGTGAGTTTATAGCCAGTAAGTAATAGAACCGATGCTAATGTGGTGATAGGGATTTTATTCAATAAAGTAGGGATTAGCAATGCGCAAACTAACAGAAAAATACCATGTATGATGGCTGAACTTTTATTAGTAGCACCTGAATTTACATTGGCCGAACTTCTTACAATTACGGATGTAATTGGCAATCCGCCAATTAATCCACTAAGTACATTGCCAATACCTTGTGCTTTTAATTCTAGATTTACTGGTGAATGACGTTTGTGTTCATCCATTTTATCAACGGCTTCTAATGACAACAATGTTTCAATTGATGCAACGATGGCTATTGTGAAAGCAATAATCCATACATCTTTCATCATTATTTTTGAAAAATCAGGAAAGCTGATTGTATTTTTTATTTCATCAAATGAATGTAAAATGGGTAATTGAACCAAATGATTAGAGGCTAATGCAAAATTGGAATTTGTTGAAATCCAAAATTCATTTATTAACGCCGCAATAATTACTGCTATTGCTGCACCTGGGATGAAAGCTATTTTTTTTGATTTGTATTTATCCCAAAGCAAAATAATTAGGATGGAAACAATACCAATAATGGTAGCTCCAATATCAATGTGTGAAAATGGTTCAAGTAAAGCAGTGAAAGTATTATCGCCATCAGGTTGAAGAAAATCTAAATCTCCTTCAGCATCTTTATCATAACCAAAAAAATGAGGAATTTGCTTCATGATGATAATTATGCCAATAGCAGTAAGCATTCCTTTTATCACATTACTTGGAAAAAAATTGGCAACAATTCCTGCCTTTAAAAAGCCTAATGCTAATTGAATCAAGCCAGCTAAAAAAACTGTTAATACAAAAGTTTCATAACTTCCTAATTTATGAATAGAACTTAAAACTACCGCTGCTAACCCTGCTGCTGGACCACTTACACTCAAAGGTGAGCCGCTTAAACTTCCTACTATAATTCCGCCAATAATGCCAGCTATCATGCCTGAAAAAAGTGGAGCACCTGATGCTAAAGCAATTCCTAAACATAAGGGAAGAGCAACTAAAAAAACTACCAAACCTGATGATAAATTAGGTTTGATTTCACTAAATATTTTGTTCATTTTGAATTGTAAAATTTAATTTTTTGAATACATGAAATGTCACCACTTATAATAAGTAGTGAGATGAAAAGTAAAAATTCAAGAAATTAAACTAACTCAGGTGGTGGGGCAAATACAGATTTTACTTCGTATGATTTTGGTAAATGATGGAAGTAATAAATAGTATTAGATAATTGATGAACAAATAGAAAAACATTATCAGAAGTTATGAAATTATCAATTTCTGATTTTATTTTTTTTGAGCTTTGGTTTTCTTTTTCGGTGTCATTGTCATCTTCTTCAATAAGTGATAATGAAAAAGCTGAATCAGTTGAAAATAATTTATGAATCGGCATGGCTTGATACATCAAGCAAACCAATGCTAAAAATATAGGGATTAAATATTTTTGATTCTGACTCATTAAGTGATTATAACGCACAAAGTTATTTTTTGTTTTGATAATAGAACAAAAAAATTGTGTTAAGAATTTTAAAATTCTATTATAGTTTATGATGAAATTTTTTATCGTGTTTCAAAACTTCAGCATCAACATAAAAAATAATTTCTTCAGCAATATTAGCTTGCAAATCGCCTACACGTTCAAGCTTTCTGATTACCGACATTAAATTTAACATCTGTATTGTTTTAGCAGGATTGGCTTGAATATATTCTGCAATAATTTGAGTAGCATCAAAATTAATTTTATCTAATTGTTCATCTTTTTCAAATACCATTCTTGCTTTTGCCGAGTTGCTTGTTTGAAATGCTTCTATGGTTTCATCAATCATAGTGTTAGCAATGGCAAACATCTCTTTCAGTTTTAATTTTTGCAATAATTCATCATCATATTTTTCATTCATATCAATTACATATCGTGCAATACCTTTTGCATTATCGCCCATTCGTTCAAGATGTGAATTGATTTTAAAGGAAGCAAACACTAATCTTAAATCAACTGCAACTGGATTGAATAATGCCACTGTATTTTCACAAATTCTATCAATTTTTAATTCTTCCGCATTTACTCTTCTTTCAGCTGCTATTATTTCTCTAGCTAAATCTTTATCCATTGATAGGAGTGAAGTAATACTCTTACTCATTTGTTTTTGCACCAGCAAAAACATTCCTATAAGTTCTTGTTT
>JBDKJJ010000094.1:0-2666 GCA_039796635.1 Bacteroidota bacterium | reverse complement strand
TGAAAGCACCCCGAAAAACTGAAGTGTTTGTAAATATAGTATCAAACAAATCAATAAATTTCGGGACAAATGAAAAAATCAAAATTCACAGAAAGCCAGATCGTGAAGATTCTAGGCGAACAAGAGCAGGGCAAAACAGTGACGGACATCTGTCGTGATCATGGTATAAGTCAGCCAACTTTTTATGGTTGGAAGAGCAAATATGGCGGTATGGATGTCAATCAGCTCAAGCGCATTAAAGAGCTTGAAGCTGAGCTATCGCAGTATAAAAGAATTGTTGCCGAACAAACGCTAAGTATTACCGTCCTGAAGGATGTAATCGAAAAAAAGCTATAGGGCCTGATGAGAAGCGAGAGCTTGTCAGATATGCAAAATCTGCATTTGAGATGAGCGTTCATCAGGCTTGTGGTCTTTTCGCAATGAGTGAAACAGTGTATTACTACAAAGCAAAAACCAAGAGCGAGGATTTGCACATCGAGAATGAGCTTCGATCACTAGCGGAGGTGCACACCAATTGGGGCTTTTGGATGATGTTTTATCATCTGCGTTTGAATCAGCATAAATGGAATCACAAGCGGGTATACAGGGTTTATAAGGACATGAAATTGAACATGAGAAGGAAATACAAGCGTCGACTCCCTTCGCGGGTTAAAGAGCCTTTATTGCAGCCATTGATGCCTAATGTCACTTGGTCTATGGATTTTATGCATGACAGCCTTCATTTTGGGAAAACATTCCGTTCGTTTAATGTGATCGACGATTTCAATCGCGAAGCGCTTAATATCACCATTGATACTTCACTCAACAGCCATAGAGTTATCCGGGAACTCAATCAGCTAATAGACTGGCGCGGTAAACCAGAAAAAATACGCGTGGATAATGGGCCAGAATTTATCTCGTCAGCACTAGAACGTTGGGCCTTGGACAATCACATTACGTTACAATTTATACAAAAGGGTAAACCGCAACAAAACGGCTATATCGAGCGATTTAATAGATCCTATCGCACTGAGATTTTGGATGCATTTGCATTTGAAAACTTGACTCAGGCTCGCGCACTTACACACGCCTGGATGTGGTCATACAACAATGAAAGACCTCACAGCGCACTGAAATATCACACCCCCACCCAATTCATGTTGAAATATGGAAAACTCCATCAACCCAATGGCCAGCAAGAGTTTCCCACATTCCAACATGACTACACTAACAATAACTTAAAATGTCTAATTTTGAACACTAAGGTTTAAGGGGTGCTTTCAGTTGCTTACAGTCATAAATAAGTCTTTATTCAATTAGTTCGACGTTGTCCAATTCTAGGTTTTAATATTAGCTTCTTCACACCATTTTTTATAGCCAGCTAGTAACTAATATGTTTCCTAATAACATAGACTAATTGCCAAGCTCTAGGTAAAAATTGAGCATAAACATAGTACATTTTTATGGTCAATGTAAATAAACCAATTAAAAATACGCAAAACCCTTCCTCAAACTGAAAAGAAGGAAACATGACCAAGCTCGAATCGAAAAATCCAAAAATAATCACATCCAAAAATATAGCTAAACTTTATTTTGGCAATTACTAACTATGGCTATCAATTCACATTCCAATGTTTTATGGACTACTAAATATTTAAGGTGGGATCCTTAACCGGTCTTAACGGAAACCATTGCAGCTATCCCTCGTCTTTGATCTACTTGCAAGACCGTAATATGTTCCTCATCGGAAATATGCCCCCATTTCGCGAGGTTTGCTTATCGGCCAATACATCGTGACAAAAATCAGGTGGTAGATTTTGACAAAACCAAACAGTTGACTAATTTACTTTTGAGAATTCCAGAAGCCATATTGGCTTGACTCTTAAATTCCACTTCACAGTGGAGAGAAAATTATTAAGAGACAATTAATAAAATAATTATTCAACATTTCAAATACATTTGAAAAATTATGGCACTCATAAAAAACACAAAAATGCAATTTATCTGAATTAAGCAATTATTATTAGAAAAATTAGAAAGCGACAGCACCAATACTATTGAAATTTGGCAATTGCCAACAATGATTTGCATATTAAGGAAAAACTTTTAAAACCTCTTTGATGCAGAATCAGGCAGTAACCGAGAAAATAAATTCCGACTATTGGAACTGTAATAATAATTTTAAGAAAGTAAAAATATATAAGTCAGATATAGCTAGCCAAAATGGGTAAGATACTTCTAATGCTCTTTCTCAATTATAAATAAATAACACTTTGCTTCAAAAAAAAAATTATGAAAATTTGAGAATCATTGCAAATTCCTACTTCGTATTTATTGTTTTTTATTTATTATAAGTGATGAAAATATTCCTTCTGACAAACAATGTTTTTAATTCTTTTAATACACCTATTAAGTTAGTTTTAATTGAATAAAAAAGACCTTCAACTCTTTGTCTAGTTTTTGTTCACTCAATATCTATCATAGCGAGCCACATTTCTGCGTAACCCTAGCTTCATTACCTTCATGTAAAAATCTATTAAGCGGTCCTCAGAAGGACGATATTTTATTTTAATTCGGATAAAAATACTTGTTTGCCCAAAGTTAATGTTCGCAACAATTTTTATTTATTATTTAATTTTGTTAGTCTGACTTGTCTTTCGATATTTGGCCTCCAAATATCCTGACTT
>JBDKJJ010000093.1:0-4928 GCA_039796635.1 Bacteroidota bacterium | reverse complement strand
CTTCGTACATTTCTCTTCCGACTCTTGACAACACGAATTCTTCTGAATTTTTAGGAGATGGTATATTCTCTCCTAAAGATTTTAATAATTCCTTTGCTTTATCTGTTGTCAACTTAATATTAAAAAATTGCTCTAATGATAAAATATTGATTGGGAATGGAAATAACTCACCCCTTGAAAAACTTTTCACCTTGTAGTTACCAGGAATCCAATCCGTAAATTGTGAGAGATAGTTAACCAATTCAATATTATTTGTCCGAAAATAGTGTGGGCCATATTCATGTATCATCACTCCACTTTCATGATAACGATCGTAACAATTTCCTGCAATGTGACTTCTTTTTTCAACAATTAGCACCTTAAGATTATTTTCACGAACTAATCTTTCAGCTATTACACAACCTACAGGGCCTGCTCCAATTATTAATGCATCTATATCCTTAAACATTCAATTTCAATTTCTGCAAATATAATTTTTGAAATCTATAAATTATAGCTAAATCTACTAATTTTACTTAACCGAACAATCTATCTTGGGTTTGTTGAATAAGTAAAGATAATAGCCAAGGTAGGGCTTTTGAAAATATATATTTTTGAATCCAAAATATTTAGTAACTGAGCCTTAGGATTACCTTAATTTTTGATGAATGATAAACAAATAAGGAAATTGCAATGTAGTTTCATTTAATTGATATTCATTGTGTGATTCAAATACAGTAAGTTTCTCTTTTTTTAGTTTCAATAGGTTCAAATCTTTTTCGGCTAATGATTTTTGGCAAGCAGTAATATCGTTATTGTAAAACATCACATTAATATGCTCAAGCGCATTAATGTTGGCTACATATTTTGTATCATTAGGAATACATTTTTTAATGTTTCGGTAAATATTTGCGTTATGAATAAACTTTTCTCTGATATAATTTCCCTTGTTTAAGTAATCAATAAAATATTTAGGTTGGATGGATAAATATGAAATTCCAATAATAATAATTGAGGTAATAATTTTGTTTCGCCTTGATTCAATTAAATTTGAAAATGCATTAGCAATAAAAATTAATGCAAACGGAACTACAAAGAAAAAATGTGAATGAACTTTTGTTTTCACTACAAATGAAAAAAAACAGAAAGTAAAAATGAATATGGATGAAAATGCTGTAATCATTTTTGAATCAAATTTTTTACTTTGAAAGAAATAAAAAATTCCGATCGGAATGAGCCACCATAAATACTTTCCGAAATACAAATCAAAAGCATCAAAATAATAACTTGGTGGCCCCCAGTGTCCTTCTAAAACTTCGGTTATATGCCTGCTATTAAATTGCATTTCAAATAAAGCTTCTTTTGGCCATTTATAAAAAGCATAAATCTGCCACGGTAAAAAAATAACACAACATATCATTAGCGATATAATAATCCAACGCAATTCTTTAATTGATTTTGTTCTATAAACACTTATCAGCAAATTGATGCCCCAACCTAAATAAATTGCCAATCCAACTAACCACTTATTTAAAACTGCACTTCCTGAAAAAATACCAATCAATATCACCCAATACCAGTTATTACTTTTTACATATTCGGTATAAGCCCAACAACTTGCCATCATATAAAATTCAAATGCTACATCATTGTGATCCATTCCTTCAATACCCGAAATTAGTTGGATTTGATAATTTGAAAAACAAAGAAGCAATGCTGCTATTAATGATGTAGTTTTATTTTGAGTAAGGTTAAAAGTAATTCGATAAATCATTAACAACATCAACGAACCCATCATTACACTTGGCAGACGTAATGCAAATTCTGAAACACCAAAAATTTTCATACTCAAAGCCATTTGCCATAAAAACAATGGTTGCTTATGCAACCAAATATGGTATGCTGACCAATCAATTGGATTAAATGCAATAATTGTGTTTTTGATAAGTATAGGTTCGAAAAAATTATCCATTAAATTTCGTGCAACCAAGGCATGAAATCGTTCATCCCAATCATGTAAAAATGGATCCATGTAAGCTGCATATAATCTCATTGCCAAGCCAACAATAAATATTATAATAAGCCATAAATTTTGTTTGATAATTTTCATATTTGAGCATATTGCTTTTGGTTTGATTCATTAATTAAATCAAAGTTGTTATACAAATCATAATTTTAAAACAGTCCAATAATAAAAATTTAAAATTATTGATTTGTAAATGCCGATATAACAAAATAATAGTATAAACAACGAAGGCAGTTTGGACTATATATTTTGTATAATCGGTATTAGCATTATAAAAATACTATTCCTTAACCATAAAAACAAACCCTACCCCAAATACATTTTCAACTTTAATGGAATCATCTTCACTTAAATATTTTCTGATTTTAGTGATAAAAACATCTAAGCTTCTGCCCAGAAAATAATCATTTTTCCCCCACAAACTTTTTAGTATTTCTTCACGTTTGATAATTCTATTTTTGTTAGTCGCTAAATATTTTAAAACCTCACATTCCTTTTCAGTCAATCGTTTCAGCTTTCCTTTAATAATCAATGATTGATTATTAAAGTCAAAAGTATATTTACCAATATTTATTGTCGCTGCGCCATTTTCATTCTGCTCAATTACAGTTCTGCGAATTAATGCATGAATTTTCCAAAGTAATTCTTCTACATCAAAAGGCTTGGTGATGTAATCATCAGCGCCTAAATCATAACCTTTCAATTTATCTTCTTTCATTGATTTAGCAGTGATAAAAATGATAGGAATATGTTTGTTTTTCTTTCGGATATTTTTCGCCAATTCAAATCCATCCATCTTAGGCATCATCACATCTAACAAACACAAATCGAACAGAAAAGTGTTGAATGCTTTCCATGCTTTTTCACCATCGTTACAAAGTGTAACAGAAAATTTTTCGGATTTCAAATAGTCACTCAACAACAATCCTAAATGATTATTGTCCTCAGCAAGCATTATATTTATTGACTTTTCAGGCATTAGGTAATGTGATGATGAAAGTAGTTCCGATATTTTTTTGGCTTGTTAAATTAATAGTACCACCATGTTGTTCAATGATAATTTTTGTGTATGCCAACCCAATTCCAAAGCCTTTCACGTTGTGCAAATCACCAGTTGGCACACGAAAATATTTCTCAAAAATTTTCTCATGAAATACTTTTTCAATTCCAATTCCATTGTCAGCAATTGAAATAACGAGTTGATTATTTTGATTTGAAGTTTGAATTTTCAATTCCAAATTTTTGTCCGAATATTTCAAGGCGTTATCCAATAAATTACAAATTGCATTATTCAAATGAATTTCATCTGAACTCACCAAATGCTCATCAGCATTAAGTTCAAAATGAATAGTTCCATTTTCATTTTCAATCTGCAAACTCATTCTATGGATAACTGCTTTCATCAATTCATGCAAATCAATAACAGATTTTTGCATCGGAATTTCACCTCTTTCTAATTCAGTCATTCCTAAAATTTGCTCCACTTGCATTTTTAATTTCTGATTTTCACTCACAATGATTTCAGCATAATTTTTCAATTTTCTATTTTGCTCAACGGCTTCATCTTTCGCAATCATATTTGTTGCTAATGCAATATTTGTAATCGGCGTTTTGAATTCATGAGTCATGTTGTTTAAAAAATCATTGGTTTGTTCCATAATTTTTTTCTCTTTCATGATGGATAAAATTGTTCGCCATAAAATCACCAACACAATTAAAACCAATACTACAGAAATGAAAAATGGAATTTTCATTTCAGCTAAAATGAACGTTTCCTTTTTCGGAAAATTAATTTTCAAATTCAATTTCAGTTTATCTTCATCATCGTTCAAACAAGCTTGGTAACTGTTTTTTTGCAAGTTTGAATACCCTAAACTGCTATTCTGTTTTTTTACAGCTACATTAATATCAAACGTATAATCTAACCGAATATCATACAATTTCATAAACTGATTCAATAACGAATCAATTTTTATTTTTTCAGTTTCGCCAATATTTGCTTGAACTTTTTCGTAAGTGGTTGAATCTTTTCGCAAAGCATCAATCGTTTTCGATAAAACCATTTCAGCCTTATCATTAAATATTTCTTCTTTAATTTTAGCCGTTTCAAAAATCCAATTTACCTGAATCATCAACACCAATAAAAGTGCGACTGAAGAAATTGTAATGAATAAATAAGTGCGATTGATTTTCATTTTGAATTTCAAAAGTAAATATTTTCTTATTCGCAAATGCGGTGGTAACAAGTCAATAACAAGTTAATCGTGAAATCCATCCCGAATATTCTAATATTTTTTATTTATATGAATTCAATATCTTTGTAAAAATAAATTTAGTCATGGGTTTAGTATATGCCGAAATAGAATTAATCAATGGAGATGATTTAGCATTGGTTCGACGCCATATTATTGGTGAGGAAGAAATTAAACGCATACGCTTAAATGCGTTGGTAGATACTGGTAGCTATATGTTATGTATTAATGAAAGCATTCAAGAACAGATGCAATTTCCTGTACTTGAAAAACGCAAAGCCGAAACTGCTGATGGAAGAATTGTGGAATGTGATGTTGTGGGATCAGTAGAATTACGTTTTAAAAATCGCCAATCTACTTGCCGTGCAATGGTTTTGCCTGGTAATAATGAACCGCTATTAGGAGCAATACCAATGGAAGATATGGATGTATTAATCCATCCACTTCGTCAAGAATTAATCGTGAATCCAGAACATCCATATTTTGCTCAAATGAAATTGAAATAGTTAATTCGATTTAAAACTAAAAAATCCTGACAGGCTGCAATCATTTGTCAGGATTTTTTATTGGTAACAAGTCAATAACAACTCAATAACTGGTTAGTAACAAAATGTGATTTAATCAAACTTTACTTTTGCAATACATTAAACGCATAGGCTGAATGAATTGAT
>JBDKJJ010000092.1:0-5017 GCA_039796635.1 Bacteroidota bacterium | reverse complement strand
CTAAAACTTCAATAAAATGTTGGAGGTTGCGATATGCCATAGCTTTGATTTGAATTACTAAAACAAAAGTAGGCAAAGGAATGCTTGCGAATAAAAAAAGCCGACTTAAAAATTTAAGTCGGCTTTTTTTACGGAGTTACATTTTTAGTTTTTTATTAATCTTTGAGTATTTGCCAAAGCTCCGTTTACATAGGTTTGAACAAAATAAACACCTTGATTTACTTGTAAATTATCAGCCAATACAACATTCTTTCCGCTTGGTAAATTCTTATTAAATAATGTTTTTACTTGCTGACCTAACACGTTTACTAATTCAATTTTCACATTCGCTTCAGCACTTAAATTAAACGGAATTACCAATTGATTGATGCTTGAAGGATTAGGATAAATGCTTTCAAACTTATTTTCGTTAGTATTTAAAGTTGAAATTCCATTAGCATTTTTAACACGGAATAAAACAGTAACATCATGAATCAAATCATAATCAACATGATGCTCACTACCACGAAAAGCATTGATATAGGCTCTGTCACGAACCTGACTTGAGTTTGGTGTCCAACTAAATGTAGCTGATGCTGAACCTACACCATTAGTTGAAATAAATGTTGAATAATTTGCCTCTTTAAATGTTTCACCTTCAGCCGTTAAACTTAAAAAATCATTATCTACATCGTTAGCTGATATAGAAACAGTTAAAGGTTGATTTGCCAAAGCATCTACATACAATCTTCCGTTTGTTCCTGATACAACACCATTAGCATTAATAGCCATGCGGAATGTATTCGAAGGATCATCTTGAACAATGATTTGCATATCTCGTCTGATTTCACCAATCTTAATTCCGTTTTTAAATTCGCTTACTAAAAAAGAAGCTACAAAATGACCAATAGTATCAGGCATCCAAGTAATTGCACCAGTTAAAGTATCTAAAGTAAAAGGCATTAAAGCATTAGCTCTAGGAATTGTATAACCTACCACAGGAACACCACTCATACTTAATGGAGTAACCAACTGCCATGCAATTGAATCTCCATCAGCATCGTAAGGCAATGGGTTATAATACCAAGGCCAGTTTTTTTGTGCCAATGTAACTGGCGGATTTAAAAATTCTGGAGTAGAATTTCCTCCACTTGAATCAACGGTTAATATAGTTTGAAGAAATAATGATTCGCCTGCTGGAGTAGTCATATTAATGATAGCAGCATTTCGGCAACAATTATTATAGGTAACTAAAAACTTACCTGCATTCGGAAAAATCATAGTGTCTACATAATGATAAACTTCAGTACCATTTAAAAAGTAAGCTCCTGCATCAACCGGGACAGTATGTGTTGCAAATTTCACCCAAGTACCTAAAGAATCAAATGAGAAAATAAAATTTTCGGTTGGATATATAGGAATACCATCGGTATCACGATATACAGTTAACAACATTTCGTACTTAAACGAATCGATTCTTTTAGCTGTGATTTGACCACCCATTAAATGCGATGCAAATAATTGTGAAGTTGAAATCAATAATACAATGATTAGTAAAATTCTTTTCATGATTAAATTAGGTTTTAAATGAATATCAAATCTACATTTTTAATTTCATATTAAAAAAATATTTTTTCAATAAAAAAGCCCCGATAAATTTTATCGGGGCTTTTACTAATCTTTATTAAATTGATTAAATCAACATCATTGCTGGGTTTTCTAAATTCTCTTTCAATGTTTTCAAAAATCCTGAAGCTATAGAACCATCAACCACTCTATGGTCGGAGCTCAATGTCATTTTCATTACATGACCAATTTTAATTTCACCATTTTCAACAATTGGTGTTTCTTTTATTTTACCTACGGCTAAAATGCAAGCATCAGGCGGATTGATAATAGCAGTAAAATTCTCAACATCAAACATTCCCATATTACTAATAGTGAATGTGTTGCCTTGCATATCGGCAGGTTGTATTTTTTTTGATTTAGCTTTTTCAACAAATTGCTTAGCTTCTACCGAAATTTGTGAAATAGATTTTTGGTCAGCAAATTTTAAAACAGGTACAACCAAACCCTCATCCATCCCCACTGCCATACCAATATGAATGTGATGATTGTATCTTATTTTATCTCCCAACCATGATGAATTTACCTTTGGATGCTTACGAATTGCAGACGCAACAGCTTTAATCATTAAATCGTTAAAGGAGAATTTAATACCGGCATCAGCAGCTTGCTTTCTGAATGCCATTGCATTGCTCATATTGGCTTCAATCGTTACAAAGAAATGCGGCGCAGTGAAATTGCTTTCACTCAATCTACGAGCAATCGTTTTACGCATTTGTGAAAGCGTAACTTCTTCAAAGCTCTCAACTCCTGTAACATTTGGAGTAGAAGCTACAGATGATGCAACTGGAGTTTCAGCCAAAGATATATTTTCTAAATCACGTTTAACAATTCTACCATTATCAGCCGAACCTTTTATGCTATGCAAATCAATTCCTTTTTCAGCAGCAATTGCTTTCGCTAAAGGCGATGCCTTAATTCTGTCGTCAGAAGAATTAGATACTGTTGTACTCGAAATTGCAGGAGATATATTTTCTTGTTTAGTTTCAGGCGCTACCACAGGAGCGCTTGCTGCTGCTGGTGTTGCATTTAATAAGGCAGCATAATCTTCCCCTGCATTACCAACAATAGCTAAAATACCATTAACAGCAACTGCTTTACCAGCTTCAACACCAATGTACAATAATGTTCCATCGTTATAACTTTCCAATTCCATAGTTGCTTTATCAGTTTCAACTTCGGCTAACAAATCACCACTTTTCACTTTATCGCCAATTTTTTTATGCCATGCTACTATAACACCTTCGGTCATAGTATCACTCATACGGGGCATTTGAATTACTTCAGCCATATAATTTTATTGATGTTTTATTTTATGTTTTAAATTAGAATGACAAATGTATTAAACCCTAACGTAAAAATGGAATAACTTAAAAATCATTTTTCACTTTTACCGTTCCTGTAAGGTGTTTTATTTTGTATTGCGAAAAATCTTCCTTAGCGGTCATCCCTTCACCAAATAATACTTCTTTGCCAGTATTAATTTTTACATTTCTATCTGTAGAAAGAATATGTGCTTTAGTGTCCCAGGTTAATTCTTCCGTATTTAATTTTTCACCTTTCACATTCACTACTTCAACATCATTCCGAACGATTATTTTTTGTTGAGCATCGAAGCTTATACCATATTTAGCTTTTAATCTTCCATCTTCTTTTTGCTCATCATCATAAAATAAAACTAACACACCTTTAGGTAATTCCTTATAGGGTTCTTTAGTGTTGTAAAGCAACATAATTGGTGCTTGCAATTGTGCTTTTAAATTTCCTTTATCGCTATAATAAGTTTGTGCATCTTTCACAGTTTCAACAGTAATTTCTTTTAAAGAAGCTATCTGACTTACTTTTTTCATGTCGTTTTCGCAAGAAGCAAAAAAAACTATGACAATAAAAAATATGAAAAATCTTTGTGTCAAATAAGGTTACTTTAAAAGTTTAATCTTTAATCTGTTATTGCTTTTAATTTGCTTTAAACAAGCTGATGAAGAGGTTTTGCAAAATTTATTATAAGATGAAATTTCTTTTGAAATCATTTTGCCACGAGCCTTAGCCAACATTTTCTCCAATTCAATTTCTTTAGTTAAGTGCTTAGCTTCTAATTGATTTGAATTAGTTTTTTTAGTGAATTGCTTATTCAATTGTTTGCATTTTGATGAAAACTTTCTGATGAAATCTTTATGACGATAAACAAATGTTTCCATACCACTCATTGCATCTAAATAGATTTGAATTTGGGAAGTGCTTTCTTCTTTATATCTACGCATTTTTTTTACCAATTTCAAAATCTTTTTTTGATTACTCACCACCTTTATATGAGTTGATTGAATTTGCTTAAACATCTGAAACAAAGTATCAGTTAAAAAAATATTATCATCCAACAATAAACCATCAGCGTTGGTTTGGCGTTTTGTGAACTTTGCTTTTAAAGTTTGAATTGGATAATCTAAATCATCTATCATATTCAATCTTAATTCATAGGCTTGTTTTAAATCATTAATTCCTTTTTTAGTTAAATCATCATATTGCTCCAATTTGCTTAGTTCATTATCATATTCATTGTTAAATATTTTTGTCATGCTTACATAATCTTCCGTGAACATTTTAACTGAATCTTTCAATACTTTTATTTGTTGTTCAATGCCCAAAGTATCTTCAGCCTTAGCAGTTTTTGAATATTTAGTTTGATAAAACTTTAATTCAGATAGAAAATGGTCAACGTTTTTATCGTTTGATTTCATCAGCGCTTTATTTGTTTTTCGCTGTAGTTTCATTTTCTTTTTTGTTCGATTTATGGAAGAAAATATTTTTTTGTTTATTGCCAAAAAAGCCCCATTATCTGATGCAAGAATTTTTGTTTTTAATTGATTATTCTTAATCAATTCCATCTTCATTTCAGTAAGCACTGGCTTCATTTTATTGAAGCTATCAATTGCATTTGATGCATATTTTGAAATGGAATTCAATTGATTGGTATCTGTGGCAGAAAGCTCCTTAATAGGTTTTAAGTCAGCTAACATCAAATTCATTTTCCCTTGATTCTTCAATCCGCTACAAACAAAATTTCGCTTATTAAAAATGAAGCCTTCATTACCATCATCCACCATTTTTGCCCATTTATTTTCCCCAGCATAATTCATTAAATAAGTTTCATATTCATTTGATAATGCCTCAGCATTGTTCGTAAATTGATTCGCATTCAAATAAAACGAACTATCTTTTTCAAACTTTTTAATAGATATTTTTTTTGCATTAAGTTGCCATTCAGGATTAAGTGCTAAATGGTCTTTAGAAAAATCGGAAGCTGATTTTTTAAAGTATTTTTTATTAGGTGATGCAATAAACCGTGGTTTGAATTTTATTTTTTTACTTAAAAATTTATGCTTGGTGTATTTTATATATCCTGCATCCCAAGTGG
>JBDKJJ010000091.1:0-5661 GCA_039796635.1 Bacteroidota bacterium | reverse complement strand
GATTGGATTTTCTCAAAAAACAAAAAAAATCAATGGCAAATAAAAACTGATAAGTTTGTAGAATTTGTAAGCCTTAAAGATTACTTACAAAACTTTGGTCCAAAGTATTTACATGAACGGCAAGGAACAATTGAAGATTATGTTAAATTCAATCGTAAATATTTCTTTGAAGGAATAAAAAACCATAAAGCAGTTGGTACAAAGATTTCTTTCACAAAGCCTTATGCAAAGCAGTATTCAGCCAATGGAGAAAATACTTTGATTGACGGTGTAACTGGCACAATGGATTATCAAATGTTGTGGCAAGGTTGGCAGGGCGATGATGTGGAAGGTGTGATTGATTTAGGAAAAATAGATTCAATTCAACAAATCAATTTTAGATTTTTAGATAACAACGAAGCATGGATAATGGCTCCACAAAAAGTAGAAGTTGAATTTTCAGAAGATGGAAAAAATTATTTCAGGAAAAATGAGACGAGTAATTCAACTTCATCACAAAAAATAAATCCTCAAATTATTGAGTTGAATTGCAATTTAATTTCAAAAACTCAAGCACGATTTATTTATTTCAAAATTAAGGCACAAGGCGAAATGCCTAAATGGAGAGGAGTGAAAGGGAAAGCTTGGACTTTTATTGATGAGCTGGAAGTGAAGTAGAATTCATCAATAATTACAGCTATATTTTATATTTTCACTTCATGAAAAATATTTCTCTTCTTGTTTTGTTCGTCATGATGAGCTTGTCGAACCATTTTGCAAACGCTCAAGATTTAGCACCAGTCAATGGTGTGCATGATAATCGTAGTACACGATATGCGTTTGTGCATGCGAATATTGTAGATGCGAATCAAAATTTGCATGATGCCACTTTTATTGTGAAAGATGATAAAATTGAAGCAGTCGGCAATAACATTACCATCCCGAAAGATGCTACCATCATTGATTTGAAAGGCAAATACATTTACCCATCATTCATTGATGTGTATTCCAATTATGGTATGGCTGCGTCTTTGCGAACTGATAAAAGTCAATATGAACAAATGCTTTCAAAAAAACGTGGTGCATATTATTGGAATCAAGCTATTCATCCTGAAATTGATGCAGCTCAAAATTTTAGTAGAGATGCAAATGCTGCAAAAGCTTTTCGTAGTGCAGGTTTTGGAGCAGTGCTTTCGCATCAACAAGATGGAATTGCAAGAGGAAGTGGTTGTGTGGTTTCATTAAATGATGAAACAGATTCCAAAATTATTTTGAAAGAAAAAGCATCGGCGCATTATTCTTTTAGCAAAGGAATTTCATCGCAAGATTATCCTGCATCATTAATGGGTTCTATTGCATTGCTCCGTCAAACTTACTACGATGCTGATTGGTACAAGCATTCAGCCGATAAGAAAGAAATTAATTTATCATTGGAAGCGTTTAATGATTTGCAAAATTTACCACAAATTTTTGAAGCAGAAGATAAATTGAATTGCCTTCGTGCTGCAAAAATTGCTGATGAATTTAAAGTGAGATATTGGTTGAAAACCAACGGAAATGAATATCAACGCATCAATGAAATTAGCTCCCAAAGCGGAATTGCAGGTTTGATTGTGCCTTTGGTTTTTCCGAAAGTGTATGATGTCAGCGAACCTTTGGATGCAATGAATATCAGCTTGACTGATATGATGCATTGGGAAGATGCGCCTTTCAATTTGTATTTCATCAGCAAAAAAAACATTCCTTTTGCAATTACTTATCAGGGCTGTAAAACATCAACAGAGTTTTTTAGTAATTTGAGAAAAGCTATCAAATGTGGCTTAGATACCTCTTTAGCATTAAAAGCATTAACCACTGTGCCAGCAAAAATGTTAAACATAGAAAACGAAATTGGCACTTTGCAAAAAGGAAAAATTGCCAACTTTTTAATTTGCTCTTCAAAAATTTTCGATGATAAAAATATCATTTACCAAAATTGGGTAAAAGGAAAAAATTACATTTTGAAAGACAATGGATTTAAAGATTTGAGAGGAGTGTATGCCTTGACTATGGCTGATTTCAATAACACTCAAATTTTTGTGAAAGGTTCAGCAGCTTCGCCAGAATTTCAAATTACGAATTACGAATTACGAAAAGAAAATTCAAAAATTGATACTGTAAAATTAAAATGTAGTTCCTCTTTGAATCAAAATCTCATCACATTTAGTTTTAATTATCCGAAAGATACCAGCAAAGCTACGTATCGTTTTAGTGGTGTGATGAATGATTCAACTTGGACTGGTCAAGCGCAAAAGCCTGATGGAAACTGGGTTACATGGTCAGCTATATTTTTGCACAATATTGAAGAGAAAAAAGATTCAGCGAAAAATTCCAAAGTGAAAAAAGTTGAAAACCATTCCTTTCAAGAAGGTCAAGTTCCAAAAATCAAGTATCCATTTAATGCTTATGGAAATGATTCTTTACCAACGAAAAACAATTATCTAATTCGAAATGTAAATATCATAACCAATGAAACAGATTCTGTTTTAGCGCACTATTCTGTTTTAGTTATAAATGGAAAAATATCAAACATTGCAAAGAATATAATCATGACTGACAATCTTGTTTTCCCGAATGGATTGCAAGAAATTGACGGAACAGGAAAATACTTTTCTCCCGGAATCATTGATGAACACTCACATATAGCCATTAATGGTGGTGTGAATGAAGGCACTCAAAGTGTAACGAGTGAAGTAAGAATTGGTGATGTGGTGAATAGTGAAGATATTAATATTTACAGGCAGTTGAGCGGTGGTGTTACAGCTGCACATTTGTTGCACGGCTCGGCGAATGCAATTGGCGGACAAACACAATTGATTAAATTACGTTGGGGGCAATCGCCTGAAAATATGAGGTTTGCTGGTGCTCCGGGCTTTATCAAATTTGCGTTAGGTGAAAATGTGAAGCAAGCCAACTGGGGTGATAACAGCATTACTCGTTTTCCGCAAACACGTATGGGCGTTGAACAAGTATATATAAATGCTTTTACAAGAGCCAGAGAATATGAACACTTGTCTGACGGCTCAAAGACGTCTGACAAGAAAAAGCATCGGACAGACTCCTTTAAAGAGTCAGACCGCAACTTATTAAGAACTGATTTAGAATTAGAACCCTTGGTGGAAATATTGCACAGCAAGCGTTTCATCACTTGTCATAGTTATCAGCAAAGTGAAATAAATATGCTGATGCATGTGGCTGATTCATTTCATTTCAAAGTGAATACGTTCACACATATTTTGGAGGGTTATAAAGTTGCTGATAAAATGAAAACGCATGGAGTTATCGGTGCATCTACGTTTAGCGATTGGTGGGCTTATAAATTTGAAGTGATGGAAGCGATTCCGTACAATGCTGCGTTGATGACAAAAGTTGGGTTGAATGTGGCGGTGAACAGTGATGATGCAGAAATGGGCAGACGATTAAATCATGAAGCGGCGAAAGCCATTAAATATGGTGATTTGACGGAAGCACAAGCATTCAAACTCTGCACATTGAATCCTGCAAAAATGTTGCACGTTGAAAAATTTGTGGGCAGTATTGCCGTAGGGAAAGATGCTGATGTGGTGTTGTGGAGTGCTCATCCATTAAGCGTTTACGCTGTGGTTGAAAAAACTTTTGTAGATGGAATTTGCTATTACGATAAGCAACAAGACGAACAAAAACGGGAATGGATTAAAACTGAACGTGCCAGATTAATTGCCAAAATGTTGCAAGCCAAAAAAGATGGCGAAGCTGCACAAGCCGCTACCAAAGAAGCGGAGAGTGAATATAGTTGTGGGCATGATTGAAAACAATGAGCTAATTTGCTGATGTGATAATATGATAATGAAATACAATAGAACGCAGATGATGCAGGTTTTTTTGTATGAAAACAATTCGGTAAAATATTATACCAATTCCAACAACAAAATAGTCCAAACTATTTTGGAGTTGTGAAGTGGTAAATGCCGATATAGTATGAAAACAGTACAAATGAGTGAAACATCCCGATTTCTTCGGGATGGACTATATTGAAAACGTAATCGGTATTACTACCATATTGTAAATTTCAGGAACAATTAAGAAGGATAATTTATTTCTGAAAGCACTTATCTTATTAACGTGATATCACCTTTTTGTTTTAATTTTTCAGAGAGTTGATTAACACGATAACTGAAAATGTAATCATAAGTTCCTACTTCTTGCTCTTTATTTTTAAACGTACCATCCCAGCTTTCATCTAAAACTGTTGTACTGAATACTTTTTGCCCTAATCTATTATAAATTGAAAATTCATAATCAATAGGTAATGGATTGCACTCAATAATAGGCTTAATGGTTTCATTTAAATTATCATGATTAGGTGAAAATGCATTGGGCATATATATATTACAATCGCAATTTGTTGTGAAAATTTGGATGCTATCTGAAACGGGTTTGCATGGCGGAAATGATGCTGTAACAATGTATAAACCAGCCTTGTTGATTTCAATGGTTGGAATATTGATACCATTATTCCAATTAAATGTACCGCCTATTGTATTGTTTGGATTTGCATTTAAAAAAATACTTTTGTTTTCACAAATAGTTGAATCAGTACTAAAATTAATTGCAAATTTTGGTAGCATATTAACTAAGGTATGAATAACACTATCGCAGCCATTATGATTTGGAATAGTTGTAAAATAATTGCCTCCATTATGAATAGCATTTCCATCAGGCAATAAAGCTGAATCACCCACACACAAAAAAAGTGTTTTGTTTGATGTTGAATTACTCAGAACTGTTATTTGAAATTGCAAAGTGCTATCACATCTTGCATTTGAAACATAAACAACGTTATAGGTGCCTGATGAATTTACATTTGTACCATCAGGTAAAATATAATTTTTTCCTTGGCAAATAGTTTTCTTGATGATTGTAAGTGAACTATCTAATGCAGTAAGATGTATTGTAATGATACTATCACAACCCAAATGGTTGGTAATAGTATCATAGTAAACGCCTGAAACAGTAAATATTTTTCCGCTTGGTGAATGATAATTTGAACCCTGACAAATAGCAGTGTAAACCGTATCACTACTTTTGTTTTTTACTAATAAATTTATTGTAATGATGCTATCACATCCAACATGATTTGAAATAGTATCATGATAAACACCTGAAGTGGATAGCTTATTTCCGTTGTGTAATGTATAAGTATTGCCTTGACACATGGAAACTGAAACATTACTTGAAGTTGGTAAATTTACTTTTATATTAAACGTATCACGGCTAAAGCAATGATTAACTGAGTCAGTAGCAATATAAGTTGTAGTAATGGTTGGATAAGCTTTTGGGGCTACACAATTGTTACACGATAAATTATTGATAGGATTCCAATTTATAAATTGAGCTGCCGAATTTAATTGCAAAACAGCTGTATCATTTTTGCAAATGGAAATGTTTTGATGAGAGTGAATCTGACCAATTATTGATGCAGGTTGAATGTAATTAAATAACACAGAACCTATACAACCATCTGTTTCTAAACTATTATTTCCGTTACATAAGCCTTGTAAACCTCCATTTACATTAGTTGAAACACCAGAAGGAGTGGTTGTGTTTTTGAAAATTATTACCCCACCACCACCACCACCTCCTGGTCCATGAAAATATTGCTGA
>JBDKJJ010000090.1:0-4307 GCA_039796635.1 Bacteroidota bacterium | reverse complement strand
TCCATCAATGATGTAGTAGTGATACCAAATGGAATATCTTTTATCAACAAAGTTTTTTTATCTAACTCCTCAATTCTGGCTCTGACTCTGACTTTACCGCCACGTTTACCATCATTATAATTCGCCACATCAGTCATTCCACCAGTTTGAAAATCAGGATACAATTCAAATTTTCTACCTTTCAAATGATGAATTGAAGCTTGAATAAGTTCACAAAAATTATGGGGTAAAACCTTTGTTGCCAAACCTACTGCTATCCCTTCAACGCCTTGTGCTAACAATAATGGAAACTTCATCGGGAGTACAACAGGCTCATTTTTTCTGCCGTCATAACTCAATTGCCATTTTGTAGTTTTTGGGTTGAAAGCTACATCCAAAGCAAACTTTGATAATCTTGCTTCTATGTAACGTGGTGCTGCTGCATCATCTCCAGTTCGAACATCACCCCAGTTTCCTTGCGTTTCAATCAGCAAATCTTTTTGACCTAACCCCACCATCGCATCACCAATGGAAGCATCACCATGCGGATGATATTGCATCGTTTGCCCAATCACATTCGCCACTTTATTAAATCTGCCGTCATCCATTTCTTTCATTGAATGCAATATTCGTCGTTGAACAGGCTTACAACCATCTTCAACAGCAGGCACAGCTCTTTCAAGAATTACATACGATGCATAATCCAAAAACCAACCTTTGTAAAGGGCATTCACATCTGCAACTTCATTTTGGTTATTGGTCGTGTTATTTGATTCTTCAATCATGTTAATAATTTCAAATTTTCAATTACGAATTACGATAAGTTAATTCGCAATTATTAAATAGTTTTCTTTGTTGTGGTTTGAATTGCTCCGATTATTTTTAATAATTCTTCGCAATCTGCTGATAGTGATTTGAATTCCTTGTCAGTCAAAAAATCACTATCATTTAGCAATCGTAGCCAATAATGTGTTTCTCTTGTTTCTTTATAAGCAATAGAAATTTTTGATAAAAAATCTTTTCTTGATTGTGCGCCAATGCTCTCTTCAATGTTTGCTCCAATTGAAGTTCCTGAACGCAAAATTTGTTTTGCCAAAGCAAATTCTTTCTTTTCTTTTTGAAGAAAAACATACAACTTCACTATTCGCAATGCAAATTGATAAGATTTTTGTTGAATAATGTTGCTGTCTTTCATTCGTAATTAGTAATTGACAATTATTAATTAACAAGTTCCTCTTCCAAATCTTTTTCTACCACCAAATTTTCAATAATAAAGTCCTGACGGCTTGGTGTATTTTTCCCCATATAGTATTCCAATAATTTCGGAATTGTCATATCAGGGCTCATGATAATTGGCTGCAAGCGCATTTCAGCACCAATGAAGTTAGCAAACTCTTCTGGTGAGATTTCTCCCAATCCTTTGAATCGAGTGATTTCAGGTTTGTTACCCAATTTTGCAATAGCAGCTTTGCGTTCTTCATCGCTGTAACAATAAATGGTTTCTTGTTTATTTCTGACACGGAATAATGGTGTTTCTAAAATATAAACATGACCATTTTTTACCAAATCAGGGAAAAATTGTAGGAAGAATGTCATCATCAATAATCGAATATGCATTCCATCTACATCCGCATCTGTTGCAATCACAACTGAATTGTAACGTAATCCTTCTATTCCATCTTCAATATTCAAAGCATGTTGCAACAAGTTGAATTCTTCATTTTCATAAACCACTTTCTTCGTCAAGCCAAAACAATTTAATGGTTTACCTCGAAGGCTGAAAACAGCTTGTGATTCAACACTTCGTGACTTAGTGATAGAACCACTTGCAGAATCTCCTTCCGTAATAAAAATGGTGGTTTCTAATTTTCTTGTTTCAATTTCTTCTTTGTTTTTTCCTTCAGCAACATCATTAAAATGGTATCTACAATCTCTCAATTTCTTGTTATGAAGATTCGCTTTTTTAGCACGTTCGTTCGCTAATTTTTTGATGCCTGCAATTTCTTTTCGCTCTCTTTCACTTTGCATGATTCGTTTCAATAAAGCATCAGCAGTGGTTGGATTTTTATGAAGATAATTATCTAATTGTTTTGCTAAAAAATCATACACAAACGATTTCATGCTTACTCCATTTTCAGGAGCGGTTTGAATGGAGCCTAATTTTGTTTTGGTTTGAGATTCAAAAACTGGTTCTTGTACACGAACTGAAACTGCTGCAATAATTGAAGCTCGTATATCAGCCGCATCAAAATCTTTTTTGAAAAAATCACGAATCACTTTTACATACCCTTCACGGAAAGCTGCTAAGTGTGTACCACCTTGAGTTGTGTACTGACCATTTACATAACTATAATATTCTTCACCATATTGATTTTCATGTGAAAGAGACACTTCAATATCTTCACCTTTTAAATGAATAATCGGATAACGCAATTCATCAGGGTTGGTTTTGCGTTGCAATAAATCCAATAATCCATTTTTTGAAACAAACTTATTTCCATTAAAATTGATGACCAATCCTGCATTCAAGTAACAATAATTCCACAATTGATTATCAATATATTCATTGATAAAATGGAATTTTTTGAAAATGGAATCATCAGCAATGAAACACATTTCCGTTCCATTGGCTTCTGTAGTTTTTTGTTCCTTGTGTTCTTTAATTAAAACGCCTCTTTCAAATTCAGCCATTTTCATCACACCTTCACGAACTGCTTTAACGCTGAAGTAATTACTTAAAGCGTTCACTGCTTTTGTACCAACGCCATTCAAACCTACAGATTTTTGAAACGCTTTGCTGTCATACTTTCCACCAGTATTGATTTTACTAACTACTTCCACCAATTTTCCCAATGGAATACCACGACCATAATCTCGAACGGAAACTTTTTTATCATCCAACACTAAATCAATTTTAGTTCCGTAGCCCATCATGTGTTCATCAATACAGTTATCAATCACCTCTTTTAGCAATACATAAATTCCATCATCAGGCGCTGAACCATCGCCCAACTTGCCAATGTACATACCTGGACGTAGGCGGATATGTTCTTTCCAATCTAACGACCGAATACTCGACTCATCATAAATTACTTCTTCCTTAGCCATAAAATTTTAACTTCTTTAAAAGGGACGCAAAGAAAATTGTTTTCAGATTTTAATCTGAATAAAAATATCAACACAATAAATGCCTTTCAAACAATGAATTGGAGAGATATTGACAGAGTAGTGGGTAATTGTCCAATCTTCTAATTTTAGAAAATATCACACGGGGCTTTTCTGTTGATGATTTTCTTTTGAGGTTTACCTGTAGTATATAAAATTCCTAATTCTGGTCCTCCTCGATAATTACTTACAGATTTTAAGCCAGAAAAATTAAGATCATAACATAATCCAACTCTTACATTTTTAAACCTTATTCCAATAGATGGCATTATACCATCAAAATTTTTATTGCCAGCTGAAACTCTTCCTTGTACTCCGAAAAACAAAAGTGCTTCTTCGTATTTGTATGCTACTACGGCTCCTAAATTAAATTCTTGTCCTTGCGATTGTGTTTGAAATTGTAATACAGGGCGAATAGTTAGTTTTAAGTTTGCAACATAATCAGCGGCTAAATATAAGTTGTATCGTGTTCCTAAATGTTGTTTAGGACCTAAGTATAAAAAAGTTTCGGTTGGTGAAATTAAATGATTGAATGCTAAGCCGCCATATCCTCTCCAACGTGGATTATCAAATACATGCTGGTATGAAACTCCGATGTTCATATCAGGATAAATCAAAGTTGATTTATTGAAATTTTCTTTTGAAGATAAACTTGGGTCAAATGAATTAGTAGCGTAATTGTATTGGTTGTTCACTAATACTTTGCTGTAATCAATTCGCTTTTGAGTAAAACCTAATTGAGCTCCGAAGCTTAATTTATCACCAGTTTTTAATAGCATGTGATATGCGCCTGAAAGAAGAACTGAAAGGTTTACTAATCTTCCAACACCTGATTCATCATAATACATTTGAATGCCACCACCCCAAAAATTATGTTGTTCGTTAGTGCTTGGTTTTATATCAATATCATATTTAGTTGGTCGGAAATTATGGTCGTAGGCCACTCCAATAGTTCTAAATGGTTCGTTTGAAACTTTATACCATTGATTTCGATACACTCCTGAAATTCTATCAACTTCAGTGAAATTGCCCGTTAATGCTGGGTTTTGAAGTACAGGCGTTAAGTAATATTGTGAAAAGTGAATATCCTGTGCCTTAATTTGAAAGGATATCATCAAAAGTAAGATGAAAAATATTTTCTTCACTGATTAAATTTAAGATTG
>JBDKJJ010000089.1:0-5324 GCA_039796635.1 Bacteroidota bacterium | reverse complement strand
CGTTTTCAATATAGTCCATCCCGAAGAAATCGGGACGTTTCACTACTCATTTGTACTATTTTCAAACTGTATTGGCATTTACCACTTCACAACTCCAAAATAGTTTGGACTATTTTGTGGTTGGAATTGGTATAATTTGTTTCATAAAAAAAACGCAGCTAATAGAAATCAGCCGCGTTTAGTTATTAAACAATTAAAACAACCTTATTTTTTTCGAATTGAATCTTCAACCATTTGAGTTGAATCAGAACCAACTTTTATAGGTTCTTCAACAAACAAATCTCCTTGTTTATCCTTTGCTCCTGCAGGGTTTGTTCCTTTTAATGATTTAATATAAGAAGTAATTTGAGCCATTTGAGTTGGAGAGAAATTTCCTTTCCATGATTGCATTCCTTTATCAGCCCACCCATATTTTATAGACTTAAAAATATCTTTAACGCTACCACCATGCAACCAATAATCATCTGTTAAATTAGGACCTACAATACCTTGACCTTTATCTCCATGACAAGCAACACAATTTTTAGAATATAAATCAGCACCTGCTGTAATTCCTTTTGCATCAAGCATCACCACTGTATTTTCATCAATATTATCAGTTGATGTTTTTAATCTTGATTCTTGCTGCGCATTAGCTTCTGCAATTTGTTGATTCAATTCTTCAATTTGTAGTGGTGCTGAATGCGCTACATGGTATCGCCATAAATAAAATACTCCGAAAATCATACTTGCATAAAAACCATACAACCACCATGGCGGAATGTTATTATCCAATTCACGAATGCCATCATAGTTATGAGCCAAATCCAAATCATTTTCTTTTTCAATCGGAACAGTTGCATTCATTTTTTCAAAAATTGTTGGTTCTAATTTTTCCGTTTCTGATGATAGTTTTACACCGATTAAAGTCATAAGTGTTCGATATAAAACAAGAATTGCAACTAATTCAATGATGATAATAATTGAATAAAAATAAATGCTATAACTTGAAAAAAATGCTTGCCCGATTCCCTGTTCATCCACCATTTTAGTAGATGCATCTTGCGCCATTGTTGCAGTTGGCAAAAGCATTAGCCCAATTATCAGAATAGGAACTATTTTACTTAATTCATCTTTTATTCGTTTTTTATAAACATCAGTAGCATTGATTACTGCCGCTCCCAATGCCAAAATAGAGATGAATAACAAAAAGGCGATGCACAATAAAGCGTAATTCATAAAGCCTTTTTCTTCCATTGATGTATTGTAAGCAGTAGGTTCTTGCGCCCATACACTGCTGCTAAAGCCAATGAGTGCAGCAGATGTTAAAAGTATTTTATTGATGATTGATTTTTTCATTACTAAAGTATTATTCAATTATTGAATTTTTTGTACTAACTATTTCCTATTACAATTAATTAAGCGGAACATTGCTCATGTAGTTCATGAATGATTTTTTTGTTTTAAAAACCCATACAGTAACTACAATAAAGAATAAGAAAAACATGATGAACGATGTTAAAGGGTAAATTCCTACACCGGTAATTCGTTCTAAATAATTTATAAATTTCATTTTTTGATTTAGGATTTAATTAGTGTAAATTTTCTGTTTCAGATTTTGGAGCAGCTTTAATATCAGTACCCATGCGTTGTAAATAAGCTATCAATGCAATAATTTCTTTATTACTTACAGTTCTGATTTTATCTTTTGATAATCGTTCAACAATTTCATCTGCTTGTTTTTTCAAATCATCATTTGCTATTTTATCATATCCCTCAGGATAAGGAACTCCTAATGTTTGCATCGCTCTAATTTTTGCTGGTGTGCTTGAAATATCTAAATCACTTTCAAGTAAAAACGAGTAAGAAGGCATAATTGAACCAGGCGACATTAATGATGGTTCCATCATGTGATTGTAATGCCAACTATCAGGATATTTACTTCCGATACGAGCTAAATCAGGACCTGTGCGTTTACTTCCCCATTGAAATGGATGGTCATAAACAAATTCACCTGCTTTTGAATATTCACCATATCTCACTACTTCATCTCGAAATGGGCGAATCATTTGTGAGTGACATGTATAACAACCTTCACGTATATAAATATCTCTACCTTGTAATTCAAGCGGTGTATAAGGCTTCACTGTTGATATGGTTGGGATATTAGATTTAATTAAGAATGTAGGAATCAATTCAAATAATCCACCTATTGAAACAAACACTGCACTTAATAATAACATTTGAATCGGACGGCGTTCAATCCAACTATGCCAATATGAATGACCATCACCATCTAATACTTTTGGAAGAGGTGCTGCTTCAGCAGCTTCATTTTCAAGCAACTCACCACTTTTAACTGTTTTCACTAAATTCACTATCATTAATAATGCACCTAACAAATACATGGTACCGCCTAAACTACGCAATGCATACATTGGCATAATGTGAGTTACCGTTTCTAAAAATTGATATTTTAATTGTCCTTCAGGGGTAAATTCTTTCCACATTAAAGCTTGTGAAAAACCAGCCCAATACATTGGGATTGCATAAAAAATAATTCCTAATGTGCCAATCCAAAAATGCCAATGAGCCCATTTTTGTGAATATAATTTTGTTTGAAAAATTCTTGGAATCAACCAATATAAAATTCCGAAAGTCAAAAATCCGTTCCATCCTAATGCACCTACGTGAACGTGTGCAATTGTCCAATCGGTAAAATGGCTTATTGCATTAACTGATTTCAATGATAAGGTTGGTCCTTCAAAAGTACTCATACCATAACAAGTAAGAGCTACTACAAAAAACTTCAACACTGCATCTTCTCTCACTTTATCCCATGCTCCACGAAGTGTAAATAAACCATTCAACATACCACCCCATGATGGTAATATTAACATAACGCTAAACACAACACCTAATGACTGAGCCCAATCAGGCAAAGCAGTGTATAACAAATGGTGTGGCCCTGCCCAGATATAAATAAAAATTAATGCCCAAAAGTGAATGATACTCCAACGATAACTATACACAGGGCGATTTGCAGCCTTAGGCACAAAATAATACATCAACCCTAAGTATGGAGTGGTTAAGAAAAATGCAACAGCATTATGACCATACCACCATTGAACCAATGCATCTTGAACACCTGCATACAAACTATAACTTTTAAATAATGATACAGGTAATTCAAATGAATTAACGATGTGAAGAATAGCAACAGTTATCCAAGTGCCAATAAAAAACCAAATGCCCACGTATAAATGTTTTTCTCTTCGAGTTAAAATAGTACCAAACATATTGATACCAAAAATTACCCATACTAAAGTAATGGCAATATCTACAGGCCATTCTAATTCAGCATATTCTTTACCAGTTGTGTATCCTGCTAATAATGTAACAGCAGCTGTTACAATAATTAATTGCCATCCCCACCAATGCAACCAACTCAATTTATCGCTAAACATTCTTGCTTTCAATAATCGTTGCAAGGCATAATATGCGCCCATAAAAATTCCGTTTCCTACAAATGCAAAAATTACAGCATTGGTATGAACAGGTCTAACTCTACCAAATGTTGTGAATGAATAATTCATGTTCAACGATGGAAACACCAACTGCAAAGCGGCTAATAATCCTACCACCATGCCAATCACACCCCAAAAAACACAGGCGTAGGCAAACCATTTTACAATTTTGTTATCGTAATAAAATTTTTCAAGTTGCTGACTCATATACTTTAAGTTTTGTTTTAATTATTTGTTCTTGATAAAAAGAATTTTCATTTTTGTTTTGTTGAATTTTCAAAGAGTATTTTGTGAGCTGGTGATACACTATCATCAAACTGACCTGATTTAACACTCCACAAAAAAGCTGCTAAAAAGCCTGCTGCTACTAATAAACTAACTGACAGAAGAATTATCATCACACTCATTTTAATTGCATTTTTTGATGCTGCTAAGTTGAGATGAAGTAGAAAATTGTACTATGATAGTACTCACTCATGAGTATGACTTTTATCAGTTGACAATTATTCTTGAAGAAATTATTGAAGAAAAGATTTGGTGGTTAAGCCAAAACCTAACTAGATTTGATAACAAAAAATATCTAAAATGAATACAACATCTATCAAACAAGTAATGGATTCAATACTTCCATTGAATAATGAATGCTGGGAAGATTTTGTTTCGTTTTTCACTATTAGAAATGTAAAAAAAGGAGAAATCATTTTAGACCACAATGAAATATGTAAGCATGTATATTTTGTAAATTCAGGTTTATTACGATGCTATTATTTTACTCCTGAAGGAAGAGAAATAACTGGCGAATTTTTTAATGAGAATAAATTCTTAACTGATTATTTTAGTTTTTCTACACAACAAAAATCTACATGCGCATTTCAAGCTTTAGAAGATAGTGAGTTAATTTCAATTCCAAGACCTGCGGTTTATTTAATGTACGACAAATATCATGCTGGCGAACGCTTTGGAAGATTAATAGCCGAACAAAGTTTTATTGAATTAATGAATTCAATTTTAACAGAAAAAACAATGAGCCCCGAACAGCGTTACCAAAAATTAATTACCGAACGACCTGAATTAATGGATAAAGTATCTCTTACCATTATTGCTTCTTATTTAAGAGTTACACCCGAACATTTAAGTAGAATTAGAAAAAAAATAGCAACAACCAAAGCTGCTAAAAAACAGAAGATAAAATTAAAAGTGGCTTAATGCAAAACCTCATTTTGTTTGATGGCATTTGTAATATATGCAACAATACTGTAGATTTTTTAATCAGAATCGATAAAAACAAAAAACTGCAATTCGCTTCGCTTCAATCAAAATTTGCTAAAGAAAAATTAAGAGAGATTAATTTTACTGTTCATGTTAATTCAATAATTTTTATTAGAAACAACAACGCATTTTTTTATTCAGATGCAACTGCCTATATTTTAATTGAGGTAGGTGGTTTTTATAAACTATTAGGAAAATTTATTTTATTATTTCCTAAATTTATTCGTGATACAATTTATCGGCTCATTGCCAATCATCGCTATCAATGGTTTGGCAAAAGAAATAATTGCAGAGTTCCTAGTGATGAAGAGAAGGAAAGATTTCGAGAATGAATTACTCTTTTACAAATTTCATTATTTGCTTAAATCCTTTATCATCAATTGTTTTCAAAAAATAAATTCCACTTGGCAAGTGTTCAATATTGATGATTGGTGATTGATGATTTATGATTGAAATACAATTTTTTCCAACAGCATCATTTATTTCAATTGTATTTACTAATGACAAATGACGAATAACTATTGACTCCTTCGCTGGATTAGGATAAAT
>JBDKJJ010000088.1:0-4267 GCA_039796635.1 Bacteroidota bacterium | reverse complement strand
ACCTGCCATTGTTATTTTTTTTGAATTGATTTTTAATTTTTTCGAGGCGCAAAGGTAAGCAAACCAATTCACTTAAGCACAACCCAACGTAAACAAAATATAAATTATTCTTTTACAAATTTTGCGTTCATCACATTGCCTTTTTCATTGGTAACTTTGAGGAAATATATTCCTTGTGGTAATTCGGCAACATTAACTGAAATTTGTTGAGTTGATGAGTTATTTACACAAAATACTTTTTCCACCACCATTGAAATACAATAAGCGCCCAAATATTAGCAGCTGCATCACCAGGGTTATTACTATTTAATTGTTGTTTTAATTGTTGTATAAACTTCACATTAAAAATATTTTGTTCAGCTATAAATTTATCATTCAACAAATCATCTTCAATTAAAGATTTCAACTCGTTACGAAACCATTTTAACAGCGGCACTTCAAAGCCATGCTTAGGGCGATTATACAATTCGGCAGGTAATAAATGTCGGAAAGCATCCTGCACAATTCGTTTTTTCATTTGCCCATTTATTTTAAAACTGGCAGGCAGTGAAAATGCAAAATCAACCACTGTATAATCTAAAAATGGTGAACGAATTTCTAAACTATTTGCCATGCTCATCATATCTACTTTTACTAGCATATCGCCTTTTAATACCAAATTAGTATCGGTTAGCAATACTTCATTAAAATCATTAGCAGCAGTAAAATTTTGAAGAAAATATAATTTGCGTTTGTTTACTTCAGCCTTGGTAGCTTCATCTTTCAAGTTTAATAATTGTTCTACTTTTTCAAATTGCATCCAGCTGCACCAGCGCCAATGTCGTTCGGCAGTGCTGAGTTTAGCGCCATCAGCAAAACGATTTAATTGGCGAAACAAATTAGTTAGTTTATGATTTCGTGATTTGGGCAATACATCCCAAAGCGGCGATAAGGTTTTTACAGCTTCGTTTTTCAACGATTTATTTCGCATCCTAAATTCGGCAGCATACTTATTATAGCCAGCAAAAATTTCATCAGCGCCATCGCCACTTAAAGCCACAGTAGCATGTTTACGAGTATGATGTGACAAAATATAAACCGCCAATGCTGATGAATCGGCAAATGGTTCATCAATATAATCTAACACATAATACAAATGTTGCAGAAAATCATCATTGGTTAATTTAAAAACAGTATGGTTGGTTTGATATTTTGCAGCCACCAATTCAGCATATTTTGTTTCATCAAAAAAAGGTTCGTCTTTATAACCAATTGAAAAAGTATGTAATCCTTTTTTGTATTGACTAGCCAAAGCCACAATTACTGAAGAATCAATACCACCACTAAGAAAAGCACCTAATGGCACATCACTTACCATGCGGCGTTGAGTGGCATCATCCATTAAATTTACTAATTGCTTTTGTGCTTCATCATAGTTTAATTTATTATCAGCCGAGGTGATTTTTAATTCATAAAATTTTTCGGTAGTAATATTATTTGCGGTAATAATTTTAATGGTACCGGGTTCTACTTTTTCTACTCCTTTTATCAATGAGGCATTTGGTGGCAAATAATTAAATTGGAAATATTGCACCAACGAAGCTTTATCAATTTCCTTTTTAATATTAAACTGTAATAAGGCTTTCATTTCGCTGGCAAAATAAAATCCGTTTTCATTGTGATAAGTAAGCAAAGGTTTTTTACCATATCTATCACGAGCTATGGTTAATTTATTTTCTTGCTTATCATAAATAGCTAAAGCAAAAAAACCATTTAATAATGAAAAACATTTATTTCCTAATTTGATAAATAATTTCAATAAAACTTCAGTATCAGATGTGGTAATGAATTTTTCATTAGGCAAATATTGATGTTGTAATTCTTTATAATTAAATATTTCGCCATTAAATACCATTACAAATCTTTCATCATCACTATGAAATGGTTGATGAGCGCCTTCAGAAGTATCAATGATTGAAAGGCGACGATGAGCCAAGCCAATAAAATTATCAAAATAAAACCCTTCATTATCAGGTCCACGTTTATGAATAGCATTCGAAGCTTTTTGTAATAAAGTTTTATTTTGATTGATTGAATCAATGTTTGAATAGAATCCTGCAATACCACACATATTATAAAAATAAATTTAGGTAAAAATAAAGTAATTGTTTGGCTGCTAATTAAAAGATTGAATTATTTTTACAACAAATGAATCCCTTACAATTAACAGGAAGCAGTATAGGTTTAATATTTTTCGATTGGAAAGATTTTGTATTCACTCCAATATTCATTTATATATTTTATAGAATCATAAAATATATAGCTGAAAACAAAGTACAAAATCCTGAATATGGTAAGATTTTAAAAAATGTATATTGGGTAAAAGTAATTGGTACTTTATCTATTTGTTTGATTTATGAGTTTTACTACTATGGTGGCGATATGGAATCTTACTATTGGGGAGCTAAATCGTTATGGGTAGCATTTTTCAACGACCCTGATATTTTTTTTAAATTGTTATTTATTAAGGGTGAAACAATATTAGCACAAAAAGGAAATGCAAATGAACAATCGCTTTTTTTTAGTTACATTAATTCTAAAAAATTCCTTTCAACACCTGAGTTCACAGTTATCAAGTTAAGCGGCATTGTTTCCATTTTCACTTACCACACATTTACTTCAAATGCGTTATTCTTTTCCATGTTTTCAATGTTTGGTAGTTGGAAGCTATTTAAATTACTAAATGAATTATATCCTCGATTAACAAAGGAATTTGCCATAACATGTTTTTATATACCATCATTAGTATTTTGGGGAAGCGGACTTTTAAAAGACCCAATTACCTTTGGAAGCCTTTGTATTATTGTTTATGCGGTTTATCACATGTTTATTTTATTTGAATTTAAAATAAGCTACCTAATTGAAATTTTCATTTGTTCATTATTTATCTTACTAATTAAGCCTTACATTCTTCTTAGCACCATTCCAGGATTATTAAGCTTAATACTTTTTGCCAATCTGAAAAAATTCAACTTACCAATAATTAAAGCATTAGTGTTACCATTTTTATTAATAATGGTTACAGTTGCAGGATATGTGATGATTAATTCAATGAAAGAGCAAATGGGAAAATATGCCATTGAAAATCTTACCCAAACTTTAGAAAATTTTCAAACATGGCATTATGCTGAGGGCGATTTGTATGGTTCAACAGTATATACTTTAGGCGACATGTCAGATTTATCAACTTTCGGATTCATAAAAAAGTTACCCTTAGCTTTGAATGTAACTTTTTTCAGACCCTACATTTGGGAAGCCCGAAAACCCATCATTATGCTTTCGGCATTTGAAAGTTTATGGTTTTTAATATTAACTCTACAAACGTTCCGTAAAGTTGGTGTGTTGGGCTTTTTCAGAACAATCAGAAATGATCCATTCATTTTGTTCTGTTTTATTTTTGCCATGATATTCGGATTTGCAGTTGGATTATCAAGTTACAACTTTGGAGCTTTGGCACGTTACAAAATTCCATGCATGCCATTTTATTTATGTACTATCTACATTATAAAAAATCATTATGGTGAATTAAATAAACGTAAAAAGCCATAGTTTTTCAACTATGGCTTTTTAAATTTTGATGTAATGAATTTACAAATAAGCTTGTAACCCAATATTAAATCGTAAGCTATTTCCTCTGCTTCTAATATTTTGAATATTATTAATTGTGCTTGAATTAAACTCAGTTTTAGAAGATAAATATTGATATTCTAAAAAACCTTCAATTCCTAATCTTTCAGTTAAAAAAATAGCCACACCTGGGCCGAAACCTAAAACAGTACCATTGATATTGCTTTTAGTAATATTTGAACCAGAGTTTGAATATTTTCCAATGCCATAGCTTACCTCACCAAAAGGAGCAATTTTACCAATTTTTTTATAGTAACGCATAAAAGCACTTAGGTTTGCATTTGAATTAAAATTGTTATTCAAATTTTGATACTTGTTTGAAATTTCATATCGCAATTTCAAGCCTAATGCAAAATTGTGAGCCAAAAAAATTCCAATGTTAGGAGATAAGGTTAAATCAAGATTTGTTGGTGTAGTAGAAGTAGTAGATGCAACTCCATTTGTATAGTTAGTTTTTTCTTTAGCTTCACTCCAATTAAAATTTACTATACCTCCTGCTAATACTTTACTTCTGTCAGTTTGCTGTGCAAATGAACTAATTGAACAAATAGCTAATGCTGCAATTAAAATAGTTTTTTTCATTTTTTATTTTTTTTGATGA